>JBHOQZ010000787.1:0-2059 GCA_042408635.1 Chloroflexota bacterium | reverse complement strand
GAGGCTGTCGCCCACCCAGACCGACTGGAACGCGCCGCTCCCGTCGGCGATCTCGGCCAGCTCGAGCATCTCCGCCGCCGTCGTCACGCCGTACAGCACCCCACGGTTCGGGAGCGTGTAGCCGAACTGCATCGTATGGTTTTTCACCCTGCGACTCCTTTCAATCTGCGAAGCGGTCAGTGTAGCCGGATACGCGGGTCGAGCGCACCGTAGAAGAGGTCGGCAACGAGGTTGCTGGCGAGGATCAGCACCCCCGAGAAGAGCACGTTGGTCAGGACGACCGGGTAGTCGCGGCCGAGCGCGGCCGTCACGGTGACGCGGCCCAGGCCCGGCAGCCCGAAGACCGTCTCGACGATCACCGCGCCGCCCAGCGTGACCGGCACGATCGTGCTGAGCAGGCCCACCAGCGGGATGAGCGCGTTGCGGAAGGCGTGCCGGCTCAGCACATACCCCTCGCCGAACCCCTTGGCGCGGGCCGTCCGGATGTAGTCCTCGGCCAGCACCTCCTGGAGGGCATCGCGCAGGTAGCGTGCGAAGATCGCCGCCGGACCGACGGCCGTCACGATCGACGGCATCACCAGGTACGGCAGCGAGGCGAGCGGGTCGAAGCCGACCGCGCCGCGCGGGGCGATGCCCGAGCCGGGCAGCAGGCGCCACTCCTCCGTGAAGAGCCGCAGCAGCAGCAACCCGAGGAGGAACGTGGGGAAGGCGAGCGTCGTCGTCATCGCCAGCGAGAGGCAACGGTCGACGAGGCCACCCGGGCGCCGCGCCGCGGCGGCGCCCAGCGGCAGCGCCAGCAGCACCGCCAGCGTCAGGCCGAGCGTCGCCACGACGAACGTCGTCGGAAACGCCTCGGCGACGATCTCGTAGGTCGGCTGCTTCGACTTGAACGAGCGCAGGTCGCCGCGCAGCAGGCCCAGCATCATCTTGCCGTACTGGACGTAGAGCGGGTCGTTGAACCCCAGATCGTCGAGGATCGCCGCCCGCTCTGCCGCCGACAGCAGCGTCGGGTCGACGACGAGCGCCACCGGGTCGCCGGGCGCGAGGCGGAAGATCAGGAAGGCGATGATCGAGACCCCGACCAGCAGCGGCACCGCCTCGAGAAGCCGCCTCGCCCAGTAGCCGGCCATCAGGGCCGATCCCGGCGCGGGTTGCGGGCGTCGCGCAACCCTTCGCCGAGGAGGTTGAAGGCGAGCACGACGACGAAGATCGCGGCGCCGGGGATCGCCACCAGCCAGGGTGCCTGGCGCATGTAGGTGGCGCCGGCCTGGACCATGTTGCCCCAGCTCGGGGTCGGCTCCCCGACGCCCAGTCCCAGGTAGCTTAGCCCCGCCTCCACCAGGATGTTCGCCGCCACGCGGATGGTGGCGCTGGCGATGATGACCGGCACCAGGTGGGGCACCAGGTGGCGCACGACGATGCGGCTGTGGGTCGCGCCCGCGACGAGCCCGGCGGTGACGAAATCCTGCTGCCGCAGCTTGAGCGTCAGCGCGCGCACCACGCGGGCGTTCGTCGGCCAGGAGGTCAGGCCGATGCTGACGATCAGCAGCTCGACGCCGCGGCCGAATGTCGCGACCATGAGGATGAGCAGGAAGAACGTCGGGAAGACGAGGACGATGTCGGTCAGGCGCATCAGCAACCGATCGGTCCAGCCGCCGAAGTAGCCGGCCAGGCTGCCGACAGCGACGCCGACCACCAGCGCGATCGCCATCGAGAACAGCCCGATCGCCAATGACACGCGCCCGGCCCAGACGAGGCGGCTGAAGACGTCGCGCCCGAGCGCATCGGCGCCGAGCGGGTAGCCCGGCGTGCCGGGCGGGGCGAGCCGCAGCGTCAACACCTGCAGCTCGGGCGGGTGCGGCGCGACCCAGGGGGCAAAGACCGCCGCCAGCGCGACGATGCCAATGACCAGCAGGCCGAAGGTGATCTGCCGGTGCCGCAGCGCCAGCGCCGGCAGACCTGCCCGCCCGAGCGGTCGACTGGCGACCGCCTCGACGGAGGTGTCGTCGGGCGCGGTGACGAGCGGGACCGGTTTGGCACGCTGCACGGCCCGACCTAC
>JBHOQZ010000784.1:0-1244 GCA_042408635.1 Chloroflexota bacterium | reverse complement strand
GCCGGGTGGGCGTGGCCGAGGATCAGCGGGCCGGAGCCCAGAACGTAGTCGATGTACTCGTTGCCGTCGACGTCCCAGATGCGCGGCCCGCTCCCGCGCGCGACGACCATCGCCTGCTCGCGCGGGAGCTGAAAGGTGCCGAACGTCGCGCCCGGCAGCACCCGCTCGGCGCGCGCGAACAGCTCGGCGTTGCGGCCACGCCGCACATCAACCGCTGCCATAACGTTCCCCCTCCTCGCCGGCCCGCCAGCCGGCGTCCAAGCCGACCTGCCTAGCAGCGGCCCTCGTCGCGCAGCTTGGCGACCGCGCGGTCGAATGCTGCCACCGTGGCGTCGATGTCGGCGTCGGTGTGGGCGACCGAGACGCTGCCCGAGCCGCCGGAGCAGTCGATCCCCTCGTTGCGCAGCGCGAGCAGGAGATGCCCGCCCGCCGAGCGCTTCGCCCCCATGATCTCCATGTGCGGCCGATAGGCGAGCTCGGTGTTCGAGCCGTCGTTGGGTTGGAACCCCGGCGCGATCAGGATGTGGAAGTGCGACGCCTCGCCGTAGACGATCCCCTCGACGCCATGGCGGCGCAGTACCTCGTTCATCTCGCGCCGCATGCGGGCGGCCAGCGCGTCGGCGTGGGCGTGCGGCTCGCCGGTGGCGACGATGTTCAGGCAGGCGACGCCCGCCGCGGCCGAGAGCGGATTGCCGTTGTAGGTGCCGGGATGGGCGACCCGCTCGAAGCGGTTCCACCTGGGATCGTCCCTGAACTCGAGCCGCCCAAGGATGTCCGCCCGGCCGGCCACCGCGCCGCCGGGGAAGCCGCCGGCCAGGATCTTGGCGAGCGAGCAGAGGTCGGGCGTCACGCCGTAGCGTTGCTGGGCGCCGCCCGGCGCGTAGCGAAAACCGGTGACGACCTCGTCGAAGATCAGGAGTGTGCCTGTCTCGGCCGTTGCCTCGCGCAGCGCCTGGAGGAAGCCGGGGCGCGTCGGCACCGTGGCATTGCTGCCGCCGCCCGGTTCGAGGATCACCGCCGCCACCTCGCCGCCCGCCAGCGCCGCCCGCACGGCGTCGATGTCGTGGGGCGGCAGCACGACCACGGTGCTCAGCGTCTCCTCGGGCACGCCGGCCGTGGCGTAGTCGTGCCAGCCGTGGAAATGGCCGGCGAACTTGGCGATCTGCTTGCGGCCGGTGAAGGCGCGGGCGAGGCGCATCGCCATCATCGTCGCCTCGGTGCCCGACGAGGTGAACTTGACGCGC
>JBHOQZ010000780.1:0-4700 GCA_042408635.1 Chloroflexota bacterium | reverse complement strand
GGCCGCTCGGTGGCCGCGCCCTCGGCGGTGGCGGCGCCGCCCGCGGCGGTCGCGGGAGCTCGAGCCGGCGCCGAGGCGCCCGCCGCCAGCCCCATGTGCTCGGCGAAGACGCCATTCGGGTTGTCCACGAGCCAGACGTGGAGCATCTCGCCGGTCGTGCCGGGATTGGTCGAGCCGGGTGGGCAGCCGCGCGAGCCGGTCGACAGGCCCACGACCATGCCGGCACCGTTGAAGCAGAGGTTGTCGTGCGTATGCCAGGCGGTGAGATCACCGCCGACGCGCGGCCCCGGCACCCCCGGCGGCATCAGGTACATCACGCCCACGAGCGCCTTCGAGCCGTCGGGACTCTGGCGGTAGATCAGGCTCTCGGGGCGCTCCGGGTCGAGCGTGCGGCCGTCAGCAAGGTAGGCAGAGTTGACATAATGGGCCACTCCGAAGAGGCCCGGCGTAACCTGGCGATAGCCCTCGGCCTGGGCGACGGCGACATCGACGAAGCGTGCGGCGCCCTGCCGCGTCTCGTCGACCAGCTTCAACGCGGCGCGCAGCTCGTCAGCCGTGACCACGACGGCCGCGTGGCCCTGGCCGTCGCTGGATCCGTGGGGGTGGTTGCCTACACGTCCGTGCGCGCCGCCGGCACCGCCACCGTGGCTGTGTCCGCCGGCCGCCAGCGCGCTGCCGCTCCAGCGGGCCAGCGCGAGGCCGGCCAAGGAGAGCACGAGCAGGGCGGCGAGCGGCGGCACGACGAGGAGGCGGCGCAGGCCGCGCGCCGCGGCAAGCTGGCCGAGCAGAAAGACGCCCATGCCGGCGACCGTGAGCGCGATCCCGAGCAGGAAGAGGGCGTGAGCCGGGTTCTCCAGGCTGAAGACGCCCTCGCGCGCGGCCAGGCTCGGGTCGAGCCGGTGGAGCACGGCGTCAAGGGACAGCCCGGCCAGCAGTGCCAGCACCCCGACGAACGAGAGCCAGGGACCCACCGTCGTTCCACCACGCACCATCGCTGCACCTCCAACCGCGGCCCGCCAATCGGCGGCGCACCGTCCACTGTAGCGAGATGTCGTGAAGAGCCGATGAAGAGGCAGACGTCGCGTTGCAGTGAGGAACACGCGCCAGGGGCCGCCATTGGTTCAGAGCCAGCGGACGAGGCGGTCGGCGAGCGATGGCGGCGCAGGTTCCGTACCGGGCCCGGTGGCGTAGCCGAGCGCGATCAGCGCGACCGGCCGCAGCGCGGCGTCGAGGTCGAGCGCCCGGGTCAGCGGCACGGCGGCCGCATGCGGCAGGGTGACCCGCGCCGCCGCGAGCCCGGCCGCGAAGGCGGCCAGACCGATCGAGGCGGTCAGGTGGCCGAGCAGCTCGCCCAGCAGCGCGTCATCCACCACCGGGGAGTCGTCACGGTCGCCTGCCGGGTCGACGCCCAGGAGGAGGAGCACCGGCGCCGCGCCGAGCAGGCGCCCCTCCGGCGTGGCCGACGTGGCCGGTGCAATAGCAGCGAGGGCGGCGACGAGCCGCGCGCGCTCCGATGGCTCGGTCACGACGGCCAGGCGCACGCCGACCGGCGACGCGGGCAGCGGGATCGCCCTGAGCAGCCGGCTCAGGACGGCCGGCGGCACCGGATCGGCCAGGAAGGCGGCCGGGGGTCGGGTGGGGCAGGCGGCGAGGAGCGCGAACACGTCGAGTCGCGGCGCGGTAACCGGCCCCGGGTCGACCGCCTCGGGCACCACCGCCCAGAAGCGCCAGCGCGTGGGCACGATGCGGATCACTGGCTGCGCCTCGATCGCCATCCGGTGGTACTGCGGGTAGCGGGCGCGCAGCTGGGCAACGGCCAGGGCATGCTCGGGCTCACCCGGCTCCAGCAGATCGGCCTGCCCGCGCACGATCAGGTGGGCGAGGCACGACCAGTCCTCGGCGTAGTCGTCGACCACCAGCGCCACGGCGGGCCGCGCCAGCAGGTTGCGCACCCGGCGCAGGGCACGCGGCGGCACCCGCTTCGGCTTCGCGTCGAGCGGCGAGTAGATCGCCGCGGCGTCCAGCGCGTAGCAGATCGGCACGACCGACGGCGTCCCGTCGGGATCGACCGTCGCCAGCCGGGCGACCCGGTGGGCCGCGAGGAAGCGGCGCGCCCGCGCATCGAATGGCTCGGCCATACCGCCCATCATACCCCCGGACGAGCCGCCGCCGGGCGCCCCGGGGGCTAGGGCCTGGCGAAGCGAACGGGCAAGCGCCGAGCAGGCCAGGGCGCCCGTGGAACGTGGTAAGCTTACAGGGGCGACACGCCCGGCGTCTCGACGGGGGGAGTGGCGCGGAGCTTGCAGAGTCGCTAGCGTGCGCGGGCGGAGCAGGGGGCCGGTGCGTGGACCAGCGGCGGGTTCGAGTTCGAGTGGTGAAGCCGTCGAAGCGCATCCTCGTCGTCGACGACGACGCCAGTATCCGTGACCTCGTTTTCCTTGCCCTCACCGACGAGGGGTATGAGGTCGTCCTGGCCGATGACGGCGCCGCCGCGCTTCGGCTCGTCGAGGGGAGTCCACCCGACCTGATCCTGCTCGACATGCGCATGGCCGAGCTGGGCGGCGAGGAGTTCGTCCGCCTCTACCGCGCGTTGCCGGGGCCACACGCGCCGGTCGTTCTGTTCACCGCCGCCCGCGACGCCGAGCAGAGCGCCGCGGAAATCCCGGTTGACGCGCTCCTGCCCAAGCCGTTCGACCTGGACGACCTGCTCAGCCTGGTCCAGCGGCTCACGACCGCGCCCCGGCCGCGCGCCTAGGACGCGCGAGCGCCGCCCCGGCCGGAACCGCCCGCCGCCGCACCGATCCGCCGGCCGCCCATCCCGGCCGGCCAAGACGGCGCTCTGCCGGCCCAGGTCGCCGGGCCGGTCCGCCGTCGGGGAGCGACGCGCTACCGAGGTAGCGCCCGGCCCGGCGCGCCGGGCCGGGCGAGGCGGTAGATCGGGAGCGCGGTTTCGCGCCCCCGGATGAGCAGCTCGCTTGCCGGCAGGTCCGGGCAAAGGTCGACGATCGTTTCGTAGACGGGAGCCGACAGGAGGATCTCGCCGGTGGCGGCTTCGGCCTGGAGGCGGGCGCCGACGTTGACCGTGTCGCCCAGGGCGGTGAAGTCGAGCATGCCCTCGGCCCCGAAGTTGCCCACGAAGGCAGGCCCGGCGTGCAGCCCCAAGCCCAGGTTCAGCCAGGGTCCGCCCGGCCGGGTGTAGCCGACGGCCTGCAGCAGATCGATCGCGGCGTGGGCCGCCCGGCGCCGGTAGTTGGGACCGGCGATGCCGGGGATGAAGAGCGCCACGACCTCATCCCCGACCAGCTTGTCGACGATCGCGTCGTGGGCCACCAGGGTCTCGGTGGCCACCGCGTAGAACCGCTGCATCAGCCCGGCGAAGGCGCGCGGGCCGAGGCGTTCCCCGAGCGCCGTCGAGCCCCGGACGTCTGCAAACAGCACCGCGATGTCGACCTCGGCGCCGCCCGGCGGCATCTTCTCGCAGCAGACGACGCAGAAGTGCGGATTCTTCCGCGAGGGTCGGAAGCCGATGAGGCCGACCAGCCAGCCGCCCACACCCCCGAACGGGCTGAAGCAGGCCCGGCAGCGCGGCGCGGACGGCAGACGCTTCATCAACCAGCGGAGCACCGTCGGCGCGGTGTGCCCGTTGATCAACATCTCGCGCCAGAACGCCTCGTTCACGCCCAACCGCTCCGGTCCGGGCATCGTCTCCGGGCGCGTCTCCATGGGGCTTCCTCCTCGGCACACATCGGCCGCCACGCGCCTTGCCATGGCAGCTGCCAGCTCCGGCCAGCGTGGCGGCCAGCCACGATCGATCACCCCCCCTCCAATGTATCGCGTCCGTAAGATAAACACACAGCGGAAGGGCATGTGCCCGCGTCCGGTAGCCGTGGGTCGCCATCGCCAGACGTGGTAGCTTGGGCCGGCGCTCGGCGAAAGAGTTGTTTAGTCAGCACCGGCACCGTTGACGTGCGGGGCGGGCGGGTGGTCGCGCCAGACCGGCACCAGGGTGTGGCCCGTCGCGAGCTGCGCGAAACGCTCGAAGTCGGGTTGGTAGATCGGGCGCCGAACGCCCGCCGGCCGGGTGCCCGGGTGCGGGTGCGCCGGGGCCGCCACTCCCCCGGCGGTCGGGCCGGACATCGCCTCGATCGTCGTCTCCACCGTCATCGTCGCCTCCCAAACGTCCCGAACACGCAAAAACCCCTCGTCCCAACTAGGGACGAGGGGTCTCTTCCTCGCGGTGCCACCCTACTTAGGTCGGCCGGAGCCGACCTCGCTCGACTGGGTACGGGCGCGCGCCTGGCGGCGCCGATACCCTCTGCCCTGATAACGGTGGCGTCTCCGGCGTCCCCTACCGGCGGCCCCGCGCGAGGGATCGACCCTCGCCGGGGAGCGCGTTCGGGTCGCAACTCCCAGGCCCATTCGGTCGTCCGCCTCGGCGCCGGCTTCCACCATTCCCGGCTCGCTGCAGCCAGCTAGACGCCTACTCGCCCTGATCGCGGTCGTTCGAATCTGCGGTTGTACCGTGTCTGCCCGCGACCTGCCAGCGTGCCCGGTTGGGAGCGGCCCGTCGCGATTGTTGGATACTACCACCCGCCCGCCCCGCACGTCAACGGTGCCGGTGCTGACTAAACAACTCTTTCGCCGAGCGCCGGCCCAAGCTACCACGTCTGGCGATGGCGACCCACGGCTACCGGACGCGG
>JBHOQZ010000779.1:0-3208 GCA_042408635.1 Chloroflexota bacterium | reverse complement strand
CTGAAGGGGTCGTTCTATGGCTCGGCCCGGCCGCGGGTCGACATGCTGCGGCTGCTCGACCTCTACCGGCAGGGACGGCTCATGCTCGACGAGCTGATCAGCCGCACCTACACGCTCGACCAGATCAACGAGGGCTTCGAGCTGCTCCAGAACGGTTCGGTCGCGCGCGGCGTCATCAGGTTCGTCTAACCGGCTTGCTCCAGCGCGTGGGCATGCGGTAGGATAGCGTCGCGCTCAACAGCCGAATAGCCGGGCTGCCGATCGCCCCGTACCCGATCGGCTAGGCGGATACGGTTCACCCCGGTCTCCGCTTTTTGCTGCGCCCCGCGCGGCGGGGACCGGGCTGAGCTCGCGCCAGCGGATCCGACGCCGCGAGACACATCGTGACCATGGGAGCGACGCCGTGGCCGACATCCACCGCCTGCTCGTCGACCTCTTCATCATCTTCGTGGCCGCCAAGGTGGCCGACGAGGTGTTCCAGCGGCTGCACCAGCCACCGGTGCTCGGCGAACTGCTAGTCGGCGTCCTCATCGGCCCCTACGGGCTGGGGTTGATCGGCGTGCCGGGCGCGGGGTTGATCGAGGCGTTCGGCGGCGACGTCGAGGCGGCCAGGCAGTCGGTAAAGACGACCTACCACCTGATCGCCGAGCTGGGCGTGATCGTGCTGCTCTTCTTCGTCGGCCTCGAAACCCGCCTGGCCGACATCCTCAACGTCGGTGGGCGGGCGGGGCTGGTCGCCGTGCTCGGGGTGGTGCTGCCGTTCGCGCTCGGCTTCGGCCTCTTCCAGATCGGGCTGGGCCGCTCCCAGTCGGAGGCGCTGTTCGTCGGCGCAGCCATGGTGGCGACCAGCATCGGGATCACGGCGCGCGTGCTCCGCGACCTCGGCGTCATCGCCAGCACCGAGAGCCGGATCATCCTCGGCGCCGCCGTCATCGACGACATCCTGGCGATGATGATCCTAGCGGTGGTGGCAGGCCTGGTGACGACCGGTGCGATCAGCCCGCTCGGGATCGCTGTTATCGCGGCGCAGGCGATCATGTTCACCGCCTTCGTCGTCCTCGTCGGCACCGGGGTGGTGCGCCGCTACGCGCTGGGCCTGCAGCGGCTCAAGCTGGAGGGCGGGCCGCTCGTGGTCAGCCTGAGCCTGATGCTCGGGCTGGCGGCGCTCTCGGCCGAGATCGGCCTAGCCGCGATCATCGGCGCGTTCCTAGCCGGCATGGTGCTGGCGGAGGCGCGCGAGCATCTCGACCTCGAGCGGCAGACGCTGCCGATCTACCAGTTCCTGGTGCCGTTCTTCTTCGTCATGACCGGCAGCCAGGTCGACTGGCGGGCGCTGCTCGACCCGGCGAGCTTCGGCCTGGCGCTGGGCGTCACGGCGCTCGCCTGCCTCGGCAAGTTTGTCGGCTGCGGCGCCGCCATGCTGGGATGGCCGCCCCGCTACATGGCGATCGTCGGGGTCGGGATGGCGCCGCGCGGGGAGGTTGGGCTGATCGTGGCGAGCCTCGGCCTTTCGCTCGGCGCGATCTCCAGCGGCACGTTCAGCGTCGTCGTCGCGATGAGCCTGCTGACGACGCTGCTGGTGCCACCGCTACTGCGGCTCCTCTACGCGGGCGACCCGGAGTGCGCCGTCTCGGAGGAGGACGTCGCCAGCCAGGCCGGCCGCCTCCCGAACCTCTGACGGCCGCCCGCTACGGCTTGGCCTGGGATTGCTGGGCGGGATCGACGAAGAAGGTGAGGCGGCGGGCCGGCAGGTCGTCGATGCCAGCCTCGATCACGTATTCGCTGGCCCGTGGCAGCACGGCCATGACGTTGAGCGCGAGCATGACGCGCTGGCGCTGGCCGGGGCGCGCATGCGGCGGCCGGCCGATGGTAAGCTGGGTCTGAAACGCAGGCATGATCGGACCGCTGTCGACGTCGGCGATGCTCAGCGTCAGCGGGATCGGGCGGTTCGTCTCGCTCCACGGGATGCTCACGCCCAGCACCACGGCAAACGACTGCGGCTGGGCGAAGTCGGCGACGGCGCGCCGGTCCCAGCCGCCGCCCAGCATGTAGAGCTTGCCGTTGACCGCCTCGGCCGAGTCGGCGGTGAGCAGGAAGTCGAACTCGATCGATTCCTTGTCCATCCCGGTCCCCGTTCTTGAGTGTCGCGCGCCGCGACGGCTCCCGCCTCAGCCCGCGCCGTGCCCCGGCTCCGCGCTACGGCCCGCCGAAATCCGACCCGGTGATCGGGTGGAAGATGTCGAAGTAGGAGATTAGCAGCATGACGCTGATCAGGAAGACGAAGCCCGCGAGGTGGAAAAGCCCCTCGCGCTGCGGGTCGACGCGCCGGCCGCGCAACGCCTCGATGATGATGAAGAGCAGCCGGCCGCCGTCGAGCCCCGGAATTGGCAGCAGGTTGGCGATGCCCAAGCCCACCCCGAGCATGCCGGCCAGGTTCAGGATGTAGAACCAGTTGCCCGTCTCGCTCGTGCGCTCGGTGGCGCTCTGGGTGATCTGGAAGATGCCGACCGGCCCGACCGGCCTCGCCATCTCGGCCGGGATCGCCCGCTCGAGTGCCAGGCGCGGCACCTCGACGAAGGTGAGGCGCACGATCTGCACTACGCGCTGGAAGCCGAGCTGGAGCGCCTGGAGCGGCGGGTAGCGGCGCGATTCGATCTTGAGCGGCTCGCCGACCGGCCGAAGCTGCACGCCGATCGCGCCCTGACCGGGGGCGGGGTTCGTGCGCGGCGTGAGCGTGGTCGAGACCGTGCTGTCGCCGCGCCGCACCACCACGTTCACCGGCTGCCCGGCGCGCGCGAGCAAGAGGTCGCGCACCTGCTCGTTCGAGCGCACCGGCACACCGTCGACCGAGGCGAAGACGTCGCCTGCCTGGAGACCGGCGGCCTGGGCGGGTGAGTCGGGCGTGACGAGCGAAATGCCGACCTGGTACTCGGTGATCTCGGGCCAGCCGACGCTGAAGGCGAGGGCGAAGATCAGGCCGGCCGTGATGAGGTTCATGGTCGAGCCGGCCAGCAGCACCGCCGCGCGCCAGCGCTTGGGTGCCCGCGCGAAGCTGCGCGGGTCGGTCGGGTCGTCCTCGCCGGTCATGCGGACGAAGCCGCCGAGGGGGAGGAGGTTGATCGTGTACTCGGTTTCGCCCCGGTGGAGCCCGAAGAGCTTGGGCGGGAAGCCGATCGCGAACTCCTCGACGCGGATGCCCGCCCGCTTG
>JBHOQZ010000775.1:0-8305 GCA_042408635.1 Chloroflexota bacterium | reverse complement strand
AGCGGATTGCCTGCCATAGCTGCCTCCTCAGGCTGCCCCACCGCGCGCGGCGGCTGCCGCGCCGGTGGGCGCCCACTCCGCGGCACCCGCACCGGCGGGTGCCGCAAACAACAGGTCGTAGAGCGCGCGCTGCCGCTCAGCAGCGGCGCGGTAGATGGCGTGTCTCACGGGATCGGGCTGCCAGACGCGGCGCGCCGGGGGCGGTGGGACGTCCAGGTCGCCGAGCAGCCCGACGCCACGCAGCGCTATCAGGGCGGCGCCCCGGCTCGACGCCTCGGTCTCGCTCGACTCCTCGACCGGCTGGCCGAAGGTGTCGGCCAGGATGGCGCCCCACACCGCCGAGCCCGCCACCGCCGCGCCGCTGGCGACCACTCGCGGCGGCTGCTCGTGCGCCGGTCGATGCGCGTCCGAGTCCACCGGCCCAGCGAAGTCGCGGGCAAGCGGCGCGAGCCGCTCCCAAATGAGCGCGAAGCGGTAGGCGACCGCCTCCAACCCTGCCTGGAAGATGTCGGTCGCGGTCGTGTGCAAGGTGAGCCCGATCAGCGCCCCACGGGAGGCGCCGTTCCATTTGGGTGCGCGCTCTCCGGCCAGCAGCGGCACGAAGGTGAGGCCGTGGCCGTCAGGCGAGCCGAGACGACGCTCGGCGTCCGGGTCCACACGCAGGTTATCGACCAGCCAGGCGTGCAGATTGCCCGCGTTGCTGAGCGCGCCGCCCACCAGTGAGTGCCGCCGGTCGAGCCGGTACCAGAACAGGCCAGGCGGCACCTCCACAGCCGCCGACTCGACGAGAAGCCGCATCGCGCCCGAGGTACCGAACGAGAGCGCCACCCGCCCCGGCCCGACGCAGCCGCTGCCGACGTTCGCCAGCGCGCCGTCCCCGAGCGCCGCGAACCAGGGCACCCCCACTAGCGCGGGCCAGCGTGCCGCCCAGGCGGGCAGCAGCGCACCCACCGGCTCATCGGCATCGACCAGCGGCGACAGTCGCCCCTGCTCGACGCCGAGGTAGTCGGCGAGCGCCGCGTCCCAGTCGGCGGCCGGCTGGTCGAAGAGACCGGTGCCTGATGCCATCGAGATGCCGCAGGCCAGCCGCCCGGTCAGCCGCCAGAGCAGCCACTCGCCGAGTGAGAGCCAGTGCTGCGCGGCGCGGAACGTCGCCGGCCAGGTCTCACATAGCCAGCGGAGCTTGGCTGGCCAGTAGCTCGGGTGGAGCACGCAGCCGGTGCGGGCGTGGACGGCGGCGGGGTCAAGCTCGGCGCGCAGCGCATCAGCGGCCGCCGTCGCCCGCGTATCTGCCCAGGTCAGGACGGGCGTAAGCGGCGTGCCGTCGGCGTCGGTCGCCATGAGGTTGTGCCAGTAGGTCGAGGTGCCAACCGCGGCGATCCGGCGGCCGCGCACCGCCGGCAGGGAGAGCAAGGCGTCGAGCACCCGGCCGAGCCGGGCGAGGCTCTCCGCCGCGTCCGCCTCGACGCCGCCGTCTGGCGTGGTGCGGAACTCGTGGGTCTCGCGCACAAGGAGCCCGGGCAGCGCGTTGCCTGCGACGTCGTAGAGCGCAGCGCGCAGGGAGGATGAGCCGATGTCGATCACGAGGGCGCAGGCGGTCCTCCCATCCGCCAAGGACGGTGCTCGCCGGTCCCCGTGCGCGCCTGCTTCCACCCTGTGCACCTCGCCTCACGCCGCCCATGCGCTCCCAGTTATTATACGCCCGCGGCACGCCTAGAACCGGCGTTGCGGGCAGGAGGCGCGGGCGTTGCGCGCTTGCTCCCCCATGGGGTGGCACTCGATGCGCACGGCCGGGGCGGTGTTGTGGTAGAGTCGCGGACGTTCAGTCGGTGCCGCCCCCGGCGGTCCCCTCGCCCGCGCAGCGCGCCTGACCCGTAGCAGACACACCGTGGCTACCCGTACGGAGCCGGCCCCGGCCACGCCGAACGGCACGCCGGCAGCGGCAGCAGCAATCCCAGCAACGCGCCGAGGTGAGCGATGTCAGCCGACGCCGAGCCGACTCCCTACGCCGATCCCGCCGCCGTGGCGCGCCTGGCCCCGGTCAAGCGCGCGCTCGAGTGGTGCGAGCGCGAGCGTGAGCGCGTGATCGCCGAGGCGATCCGCATCGCCCAGATCCCCTCGCCCACTTTCGAGGAGACGGAGCGGGCCGCCCACGTCGAGGAGCGGTTCCGCGCCGTCGGCCTAGAGGACGTCGAGCGCGACACGGTCGGCAACGTCTACGGCCGGCGACCGGGGTGCGCCGAGCGGCCAGCGATCGCCTTCTGCGCCCACACCGACACCGTCTTTCCGCGCGGGACGAACGTTACTGTCAGGCGCGAGCGCGACCGGGCGTGGGGGCCCGGGCTCGGCGATAACAGCCTGGGCGTGGCCGGGCTCCTGGCTCTGGCGCAGGCGCTCGACGCGGGCGGCGTGAAAACCGAGGGGCCGATCTGGCTCATCGCCACCGTCGGGGAGGAGGGGCTGGGCGACCTGCGCGGCATGCGCGCCGCCATGGAGCGCCTGGCACCCCGCCTCGACGCCGCCGTTGCCCTCGAGGGCGCCGGGCTCGGCCGCATCTACCACGCGGGCATCGGCGTGCGCCGGCTGCGGGTGACGTTCCGGGCGCCCGGCGGCCACTCCTGGCTCCACTTCGGCGCGCGCAGCGCGGTCCACGAGCTGGCGCGCTTCGTGGCGGCGGTCGCGGACCTGCCGGTGCCGGCCCAGCCGCGCACGACCTACAACGTCGGCGTCATCGAGGGCGGCACCAGCGTCAACAGCATCGCCCAGTCGGCCAGCCTCCTGCTCGACATGCGCTCGGAGGACGTAGAGGCGCTGCGGGCGCTGGCCGACCGGGTCGACGCGCTGATCGAGCGCGCCCGCCGCACCCCCGATCTGACGGTCGAGGTCGAGGTCGTCGGCGACCGGCCGGCCGGGCGCATCCCGGTCGACCACCCGCTCGTGCGCACCTGCGCCGCCGCTGGAGAAGTGGCCGGTCTCGCCAAGCTTGGGCTGCACCTGCAATACGAGGCGGGTAGCACCGACGCCAACATTCCGCTCAGCCTGGGGCTGCCCGCGGTCTGCACCGGCATCACCACCGGGGGCAACAACCACCGGCTGGACGAGTTCATCGACCTCGAGCCCATCCCGGTCGGCCTGCGGCAGACGCTCCTGCTCGCGCTCGCGGTCGCGGGCGTGGCCCGCGGCTGAGGCCGCGCCGCCCCGCCCTCCGTACGTCCGCGCGCCGCCCGGAATCGATGCGCCCACCCCCGCTGCATCAAGGGTGGGCGCCGGCCGTAGGAGGTGGCGATCGGGGCGCTGGCTGAGCGCCTGGGCACCGGCAAGCGGCTCGTTGTCGTCGGGGCCGGCGGTGCTGGGAACCCAACGTCTGCCAGTCCGTCGGGTTCCAACTCGATCGCTGACCCCAGCGTACTCGGCCGCTGCTAAGCCGCTATTCACAAATCGTAAAATAATTGTAAACTCGGCGGCCGCTAGCCCCGGTGGTTGCCCTCTGCCGCGAGCCGCTCCCGTATCAGCGCCACGTACTCGGGCTCGCGCTCGATCATCACCCAGCGCCGCCCGTGACGTCCCGCCACCACCCCGGTCGTGCCCGTGCCGGCAAAGGGATCGAGCACCAGGTCGCCGGGGTTCGAGGTTGCGAGGATCACGCGCTCGAGCAGCCGCTCCGGCTTCTGGGTGGCGTGGAGCTTGCGGCCCTCGGCGTCGCGCAGTCTCTCTCGACCCGCGCAGATCGGCAGCACCCAGGTTTCGTTGCTCCACCAGTCGCTGCGCATCTGCTTGCCACCGTTCTCGGCCTTGAGCGCGTGGTAGTTGAACGTGTAGCCCCGGGCGCGGCGGTCGCGCTTGGCCCAGATCAGCGTCTCGTGGGCGTTGCAGAACCGCACGCCCCGGAACTGGGGCATGGGGTTCGTCTTGATCCAGGCGATCGCGTTCAGGATCCAGAAGCCGAGGTCCTGCATGAGCTTGCCGACGCGGAATATGTTGTGGTAGGTGCCGATTGTCCAGATCGTCCCCGTCGGCTTGAGCAGCCGCCTGCACTCGGCTAGCCAGGCGCCGGTGAAGGCATCGTAGCTTTCGAAGCTGTCGAAGCGGTCCCACGCCTCGTCCACCGCGTCGACCACGGTGAGGTTGGGCCGCACGAGCGTCTGGCGGAGCTGGAGGTTGTACGGCGGGTCGGCGAAGATCAGGTCGAAGGTGGCCTCGGGCAGCGCCCGCATCACCTCCACGCAATCGCCCGCCACCAGCGCGCTCACGCCGTGCCGAACCAGGTCGCCTGCCCCGGCCGCGTCCGTCTCGAGGTACAGCGCGGCCGGGGCGGGCAGGTCTCCAGCTTCGTCGGTCACGTCTTGGCTTCCCTCCATCCGCGAGTGTAGCACCCGGAGCAGCGCTCGCATGCGGTCCGCGACGCCGGTTTCGCTCGGCATCCCCCGCCGCGGCGATCGATTCACCGCCTCGCCCGGCGAGGGACTCCGCCGTGTCCGTCCTGACGCACCGAGCCGGTCGGCGTGCCAGCCCGGCGGGCGTGAGCGGTTCGACACCCGGGCACGGGTGGAGACCTGCGCCCGAGTGGCGTCAGGGATCAGTCGGCTCGGTCCCGCCGAACCGGTCGCTGATCACGCCTGGTCCGAGCCCGCCCGGCTCCGTCGCGCGACGCAGCACCTCGCGGGCAAGGTCGAGCCAGGCGGCTTCACCGACCGGCCAGACCACGCCGAAGGCAGTGGCGTGCCCCCGCTCCGGCCGCTCGCGCCACCAGCGCTCCAGCAGCGCGCGCTCGAGCCGCGCCTCGTCATCGTTCCGACCCCGCGCCGCGCGGTAGGCCGCCGTGAGCGCTTCGGCAACCTCGGCCGGGGCCAGCCGCCCCGACAGAAGCGGGCCGCGCGCCGGGGCACCGCCGACCACGAGGAACAGCGCTCGGTCGGGGCGGTTGTGCGCGGGCAGCAGCAGGACGCCGTCGAGGGGCGGACCCGCCTCGTCGGCCAACTCGGCCCGCGGATCGAACCCCTGGAGCCGCCGGAGCGTCTCGCGCCAGCGGGCGGCACCGACGCGGTCGCCGCGCCCGAGGTGGGCCGCGATGCGGCGGTGCAGCTCGCGCTCGGCGACTCCCCGGTCGCCGCCCAGGAAGGCGACCGCCGCGTCCACCGCCGGCCGGTAACCCGCCGGCAGGAGATCGCCGGTACAGGGCCCGAGGCAGAGCCCGCGCGCGAGCCGGGCGCAGGGAGGCAGCTTGGGGTTCCGCCGCGCGCCCATGCGGCGCTGGCAGGTGCGGATCGGGATCACCTCGGCCGTCCAGCGCAGCGCCCGCGCGGCCGCGGCGCCGGTCCGGAACGGGCCGAAGTAGGCCGCGCCGTCGGGGCGGGGACCGGGCGCGAGCGCCAGGCGCGGAAACTCCTCGGCGAGGTCGACCTTGAGCCAGAGCGGCGCCGGCCGCGCCGCGCGCTGCACGTTGAACCGGGGGGCGTGCCGCCGGATGAGTCGGCTCTCGGCGAGGATTGCGTCGATCTCGGTGTCGAGCGCCTCCCACTCGACCGAAGCCGCGGCATCGAGCAGCCCCTCGAGCTGCCGCGTCACCCCGATCGGCCCGGAGACATAGGACATGAGCCGGCGGCGCAGGTTGACGCTCCTGCCCACGTACAGCACCTCGCCCTCGGCATCGCGCATGAGGTAGACTCCCGGCGCCTCGGGCGCGGTCGCGATCTGCCAGTCCAGCCGGCGCCGCGCCGCGGCGACATCGTCATCGCCATCGTCTGGTCGGCCGAGCGGCAGAGCACAGGGGGCGGGCAGCCAGCCTGATCGAGGTGGATCCGCCTCCCCGGCGACAGATCGGCCGAGGGGCCGGGAGCCGGCGCCCCGCTCCGCGTCCCCCGCGCAGTCGGCAGGGGCCCCCGCGCCCAATCCGCTCGCCCCCTCCGGCGGAGCCGGCGGGGGCCCAGCGGGCACGCGAGCCAGGGGCACTTTGCCGGGGCGGTGTGACGGCGGTCGGCGAGACGCGCCGCCGGCGGGCTTCGGCTCCTCGCTGGGGCGCGGATCAGCCGGCGTCCATCCCCGGGTATCGGCCGGCGCGGTCGGCGCGCCGAGCGCTCGGCGGAGCGTGGCCAGGGCCACGGCCGCGACCACCCTGGCATCACGCAGCGCGCCCCGACGCAGGGGAAAGGATACGCCGGCCGCCGCGGCCAGGTTCTCGAGGCTGGGTTTGCGGCGCCGGCTCGCGGGCAGCCAGCGCATCGCCAGGTCGATCAGTTCGACGCGTGGGTTGAACAGGGGCAGTCGGTCGAGCCGCGCCAGCTCCTTTTGCAGAAAGGCAACGGCGGCCCGCACCTCGTGCCCGACGATCGGCCGGTCGCCGAGCGTCGCCAGCAGCTCGTCCGCCACCTCGGCGAACGCCGGCGCCTCGTCGGCCAGCTCCTGGGTCAGGCCCGTGCGCTCATGGAGCAGCCGGGGCACCCGCCGCGCCGGATTCACGAGCGAGTGGAAAGTGAGCACCACCTCACCACGCTCGACCACCAGCGCCGCCACCTCGGTCACGCGGTGCCGCTCCGGCCGCGCCCCGGTCGCCTCGACGTCGAGCACCACGAACGCGCCGTCGAAGAGCGCCCGCGCGACCTCGACGCCCTCTGCCCCCCGGGGCTCATCGGCTCCCGTTCCGGCCGGCACACGGGCGGCACCGGTGCCGGCGACGCCCGCAGCGGCGTCCGCTTCGACCGCATCCCGTTGCGCCGGCACGGACTCGCTGCCCGGGTCGACGGTGGGCGACGCCTCGGGCTCGGGGCGCGGGCTCGCGGGCGGGCGCGGCAGCGGTGCGCCCGCGAGGAGCGGGCGCGCACCGGCAAGGCCGGACGGCTGGACCAGCTCCCATACCCCACCAACCTCACGGCAGCGCGGCTCGCCCGCCAGCGCCTCGCGCAGCAGGCGCGTCCAGAGCGGGCCGCCCGTGGCCCCCAGCACGGCGCGCTCGAGCGCGGCCGCCACGCAGCGGCCTCCGCTCGCGCGGAGGTGGCTCAGGGCCCGCTCACGCAGCGCCGCGTAGTCACCCACTGTGATCGGTCTCCCGGAGATCATGGTCGGGTCGTCGCCTGGAAGCGATTATAGCCAGGCGGCTGCGCTACACTGGGGCGCGACGACCCCGGAGAGGTGGCAGGAGTAGATGAGCGAACTGGTGGTGGGCACGGCCCGAGCCGCGGCGGGCCAGAAGGTGTACGGCGTCATTCCGGTCGGGAGCCTGGCCGACGGCACGCCGATCGAGATCCCCGTCTGCGCCGTCAACGGCGCGCGGCCCGGCAAGCGACTCGTCGTCCAGGCGACCGTCCACGGCGTCGAGGTCAACCCGATCGAGGTGCTGCGGCGTGTCCTGGTCGACCTCGATCCCGCCGCGATGAGCGGTGCGCTGGTGGCGGTGACGATCGCCAACCCGATCGCCTTCCAGGTGCGCGACCGCCGCACCCCCTACGACCGCGAGGACATGAACCGCGTCTGGCCGGGCAAGCCCGACGGCTCCCTGAGCCAGCGCATGGCGCATGCAATCTGGACCGGCGCGATCGTCGCCTCGGACCGGCTGATCGACCTCCACACCGGCTCCTCGACGATGGTCACCCACAGCGTGTTCGGCGAGCGCGACGCCGGCAGCGAGGAGCTGGCGAAGGTGTTCGGCACCGAGTGCCTGCTGATGGAGGAGCAGGACGAGGATTGGCAGCAGGCGCGCTTCGCCGGCAAGCTGCGCAACGTGGCCGCGGCCCAGGGCATCCCCGCGATCACCCCCGAGCTGGGCGGCCACTCGAAGTTCGAGGAGGAGCGCGTGCAGGTCGGCGTGCGCGGCGTCCTCAACGTGCTCAAGCACATGGGCATCCTGCCCGGCGAGGTCGAGCGCCCGCCCCGGCAATACATCGTGCGCAACCACCTGACCCGGGTCACCGTCGATCGGGGCGGCCTGTTCCTGAGCCGGGTGCGGCCGGGCGACGAGGTACGCCAGGGCGACCTGCTCGGCATCCTCTACAGTCCGCGCACCATGGACCAGGTCGAAGAGGTGCGCTCGCCCAACGACGCCATCGTCCTGATGACCGCCGAGAACCCGGTGCTCCACACCGGCGACTCCGCCTGCATGCTCGGCAAGAAAGGCCCCGAGACGGCGCTGGGCTAGGTCGCGCGCGGGCGGACGATGATCTGGTCGCCCACGTGCAGGTTCAGTACGCGCTCGGCGTTGCCCGCGTTGACCGAGATCTCGAGCTGGCCCGAGCTGCCGAAGAGCGCGACCACCTCCCCGCGCGGCACGTCCCCGTAGGTGCGGCTGATGCTGGGGATGATGCGCTCGCCGGCC
>JBHOQZ010000763.1:0-6181 GCA_042408635.1 Chloroflexota bacterium | reverse complement strand
TAGGGCTGAGCGGGGAGGAGCCGGCGGTGGTGGCGGTGCTCGGCTCGCTCTTCAGCGCGGTGACGGTGCTGCTGGCCGCCGCGTTCCTGCGCGAGCGGCTGCGACCCTGGCAATGGCTCGGCGTGGCGCTCATCCTGGTCGGCGTCGCGCTCGCGAGCGCGCCGGAGGTGGGCGGCGCTCCCTAACCCCCAAGGCTGGGGGAACCGGCCGGGATGCGAATCCGGAGTTGGGGAGAGCGTGCGGCGGCGAGGACCGGGCAGGGCGGCGGCCACCACGAGCATCAGCCAGAGACCGGTCCTGGCAAGTACCCGGGACTACTCACAGCCGGTCTCCCCAGCCCTGCCGCTCCCGCAGGATCTAATCCCGTCTCGGCATGCCTGTCGGTTCCCCCAGGCTTGGGGGACAGGGGGTCGCTCCCCTGGCTGCCGCACGCTCGCCGGTTGCTCCGTACCTCAGCCTGGGCGCCTCCTGCCGTCGCCGTGTCGCTACGCGGGGGCGGCGCTCGGGCCGGGCTGG
The DNA here is from genome assembly GCA_042408635.1 of Chloroflexota bacterium. Lineage (GTDB taxonomy): Bacteria > Chloroflexota > UBA6077 > FW602-bin22 > JBHOQZ01 > JBHOQZ01. Next base: position 5,665 of record JBHOQZ010000763.1, on the reverse strand, counting down.
TGTCGGCCGGTGGGTCAGGCGGTGGGGGTGGGCGAGGCGGGGTGGGGCAGGCGGCGGGCGACGACGAAGTGGGAGAGGCCGAAGGCGTGCAGCGGCGTGTGCTCGAGCAGGTAGAGCACGCGCCGGGCGAGGCGCGCGAGCGTCGGGCTGCGCCGCATGACGCGGTCGAAGGCGGGGTAGACGTGCGTGTGTACCTCGACCGCGAACGGCAGGCCCGCCAGCAGCCGCCGGATGTCGGCGTCGGTGTAGACGCGCACGTGCGGCGCCAGGCGGTGGCGCAGCGGGTCGGGCAGGTAGTTGATGAGCGGGATGTTGCCGAAGCGGTAGCGGCCGAAGAAGAAGGCGCCGTGCGTCTCGAACGGGAACAGCCGGTTCGGCGCGAAGATCACGACGTGGCCGCCCGGCACCAGCACACGCGCCGCCTCGGCCAGCGTCCGACGGTCATCGTCGACGTGCTCGATCACCTCGTGGAGGAAGACGACATCGAAGGCGCCGTCGGGGAAGGGCAGGTGCTCGCTCGGGGCGACCTGGAGGTTCGGCAGGTCGCGCGCGCCCTCGGCGATCCGCTCGGCGTCGACGTCCACCCCGTGGACGGCGTCGCTGTAGCGGCGGAAGGCACGCACGTAGGCCCCGATGCCGCAGCCGACGTCGAGGATGCGCCGGCCCGCGAGCGGCACGTGCCGGCGCACGAGGCCGAGCCGCCGCTCCTGCCCGAACCCCCAGACGTAGCTGGGGTGCCCGAGCTTGATCGCCTTGTCCTCGTCAGCGACGACGGTTCTCTCGACCTGCCCTGCTGCCGGCTCGTCCGCGTCCGCCCCCGCTACCGGCTCCCCGGCCGCGCGGCCTGCAACCTCATCGGTTTCCTCGCCCGCTCCGGCTTCCACTCCGGCGCTGGCGCGCGTGCCCGTGCCTGTGCCCGTTTCCGTCACCCTGCTTGCTCTCCTTGGCCCGACCTGGCGCGGCGGCCCGCTCGGGCATCTCACCCTGCCGGCCGAAACTCTAGCAGACGCGGCCTTCCCAGTGCCGACAAGTTGCCGCACGTGGTTGACTGGGGCAGCGGGGTGGCTCGGCAACTGGTCTTTGCCGGGATCGCTCTCTCCCGCCTCCACCGCGTCTTCGTCACCCATCACCACTCCGACCACAACGCCGCCCTGGGCAATCTGCTCCTGCTCGCCTGGGATAGCGGCCTGCAGACACCGGTAGACATCTACGGCCCGCCGCCGATCGCCGAGATGTTCGACCTCTTCCTGCGGCTGAACGCCTATGACATCACTACTCGCATTGCCGACGAGGGACAGCCACCGCTCGCTCCCTTGATCCGCGACCATGAGCTCCGCGGTCCGGGTCTGGTGCTGGAGGACGAGCGCGTGAAGGTCACGGCGACGCTCATCAACTATCCACGGGTCGAGCCGGCCTTCGCGTACCGCTTCGACACGGCCGACCGGTCGATCGTCATCGGGGGACACCACCCCTCGACGAACCTGGTCCAGCTCGCTCGGGGCGCGGCTGTCCTCGTGCGTGAGGTCATGGAACCGAATGCCCTCCAGCCGATCCTCGCGCGGAACCCGAACGCCAAGAGCCTCCTCGACCACCTCCTGGCCAGTCATACCACCCTGGAGCAGGTGGGCCGCGTGGCAACCGATGCCGGGGCCAAGACTCTCGTGCTCTCCCACTTCGTCCCCACCGACGACTCGATGATGACGGACCAGAGGTGGCTGGACGGCGCCAAGGCGAACTTCGCCGGCGAGGTAATCGTGGGCCGGGACCTGCTCGAGATCTAAGGCCGGCGGGGACGTGGGACCGCCACGCGTATCTTAAGAATTGGCCTCAGATTGAAATAGGCAGCGGCGGTACCCGGCCATATTTCAACGCAGTGAAATAGGGCGCTCGACCCGGCCCGGCGTCGATTGGTTGGAGTGCGGATCCGGGCTAGTGGCGGGCGCCCTCCACCCCGGAACGTGCGTTGCGGACACTTCGGGCCGCGCCTACAATGACACGTATTGAGCGTCGTGGGCGCTGGCTGCCCTGCCTGCCGCCGGGGCGGGCGCCGGGTTCCCGGCCCGCCGCGAGAGGTTCGCGCCCGCGACGCGGGCAGCGCGGGAACCCGGCCGGGCTCGACACGACGTCGGGTGGAGGGAGAACCATGGACGAGGTTGTCATTCTGGGTGGGGCGCGCACCGCCATCGGCGCGTTCGGCAAGAGCCTGAAGGACGTGCCGGCCGCCGAGCTGGGCGCGACCGTCATCAAGGCCGCGCTCGAGCGCAGCGGCGTCTCGCCCGACCAGGTCGACGAGGTCGTGATGGGCTGCGTCGGCCAGATCGGCAAGGACGCCTACATCGGCCGCGTGGCCGCCGTCACGGCCGGGCTGCCGGTCGGGGTAACCGCGATGAACGTCAACCGCCTCTGCGGCTCCGGCCTCCAGGCGATCAACACCGCCGCCCAGGAGGTGATCTCGGGCGCCGCCGACATCGTCGTCGCGGGTGGCACGGAGAACATGAGCCGCTTCCCCTACCTGGTCGACGCCCGCTGGGGGCTGCGGCTGGGCGACGCGGGCCTGGTCGATGCGATGGTCGCGGTGCTCTCCGACCCGTTCTCCGCCTGCCATATGGGGATCACGGCGGAGAACGTGGCGAAGCGCTGGGGCGTCGACCGTCAGGCGCAGGACGAGTTCGCCCTCGAGAGCCAGCGGCGCACCGCCCGCGCTCAGCAGAACTGCTGGTTCGCCGACCAGATCGTGCCGGTCGAGATCAAGGAGCGCAAGGGCGTGCGCGTCTTCGACCGCGACGAGCACCCGCGCCCGGACACCACCCTCGAGGGGCTCGCCAGCCTCCGGCCCGCCTTCGACAAGTCGGGCAGCGTCACCGCCGGCAACGCCTCGGGGATCAACGACGCCGCGGCCGCAGTCGTGGTCACCTCGGCGCGCAAGGCGCAGGAGCTGGGCCTGAAGCCGAAGCTGCGGCTCGTCGCCCAGGCGGTGGCGGGCGTCGACCCCGACGTGATGGGCGTCGGGCCGATCCCGGCCGTGCGCAAGGTGCTCCAGAAGGCGGGGATGACCGCCGACCAGATCGACCAGATCGAGCTGAACGAGGCGTTCGCGGCGCAGGCGTTGGCGGTGATCCGCGAGCTGGAGCTCGACCCGGAGCGCGTCAACCCCAACGGTGGCGCGATCGCGCTCGGTCATCCGATCGGCGCGACCGGCGCGATCCTGACGGTGAAGCTGATGTACGAGCTCGAGCGCCGGGGCGACCGCTTCGGCATGGTGACCGCCTGCATCGGCGGCGGCCAGGGGATCGCCACGATCTTCGAGCGGCTGGACTAGCGCCACCCACCCGAGATCGCCGCCGGCGCCGCCGCGTGCGGCGCCGGTGCGCTAGAGAGGATCAGGCACCATGATGACGCCCACGATGGGGAACGATCTGGCGCGCCTCGTCGTGTTCCTGTTGATGGTGGCGGCCTTCACGATCGCCGGGCTCAACGGCTGGCGCCTGTATCGCATGCTGCGCCTGGGCGGCCCCGAGAACCGCTTCGACCGGCCCGCCGAGCGCCGCGGCTTCTTCGTCGAGAACGTGCTGCTCCAGAAGAGGGTGATGAACAAGCGGGTGATCGGCCTGCTGCACTTCATCATCTTCGTCGCCTTCCTCGTCATCCAGGTGGGCCTGATCGAGATGTTCGTCGCCGGGCTCTTCCCCGGCGTCGAGGTGCCGATCATCAGCTCGGCCGCGTTCGCGGCGGTGCTCGACCTCTTCCTGCTGCTAGCCGGCCTCGCCTGCCTCGGCGCCGCCTGGCGCCGCTGGGTGGTGCGCCCACCCTTCCTCCACAACTCGCGCGACGCCGCGCTCATCCTGATCCTGATCGGCGGCGTGGTGGTCACCTTCCTCTTCACCCACGCCTACTTCATCCTCGCCAACGATCCGCACGACGCCAAGGCCATGTTCGTCTCCTACGCCCTGGCGCAGGCGCTGCGGCCGTTCACCAGCCCCGAGGCGGCGCAGGCGCTTTTCGCTGGCTGGTGGTGGGCGCACATCCTCGTCGTGCTCGGCTTCCTCGCCTACATCCCGACGAGCAAGCACCTCCACCTCTTCGCCGCGCCCCTCACCGGCTACTTCGTCGACCTCAAGCCGAAGGGTGCGCTTGCCCCGATCGAGAACATCGAGGAGGCGGAGCACTTCGGCGTGGGCAAGCTCGAAGACCTGAGCTGGCGGCAGCTCCTCGACACCTACGCCTGCACCGAGTGCGGCCGCTGCGACGAGAACTGCCCGGCGCTCCTCTCCGACAAGCCGCTCTCGCCCAAGATGCTCATCCTCGACATCAAGGAGCACCTCTTCGAGACGGCGCCGCTCAAGCTCACCGGCGTGGCCGGCCAGGTCGCCCGCTTCGGCTTCGGCGAGCGCCAGACCGACCACGAGAAACCCGACGCCGTCAACCAGGTGTTCGTCGGCGGCGTGATCCAGGACGAAACGCTCTGGTCCTGCACGACCTGCCGCCACTGCGTCACCGCCTGCCCGGTCTTCATCGAGCACGTGCCGAAGATCGTGGACATGCGCCGCTACCTCGTGCTCGAGGAGAACCGCTTTCCCCACGAGCTCCAGAACATCTTCGAGTCGATGGAGCGCAACCAGAACCCGCTCCAGGTCTCGAACTTCTCGCGCGCCGACTGGGCCGCCAGGCTGAACGTGAAGTTCATGGCCGACCACCCCGAGGCCGAGGTGCTCTACTGGGTCGGCTGCGTCTCCAGCTTCGACCAGCGCAATCAGAAGGTGGCCGAGAGCATCGTCAGGATCCTCCAGGCGGCCAACGTCGACTTCGCCATCCTGGGCCTCGAGGAGAGCTGCACCGGCGACCCGGCGCGCCGGATCGGCAACGAGTACCTCTACCAGATCATGGCCCAGATGAACGTCGAGACGCTCAACCGCTACCAGCCCAAGATGATCCTGACTGGCTGCGCCCACTGCTTCAACACGATCGCCAATGAGTACCCGCAGTTCGGCGGCCGCTACAACGTGGTGCACCATTCCGTCTTCATCCGCCGACTGATCGCGGAGGGGAGGCTCAAGCTCGACCCAACCGTGCAGGGGTTGCTCGACGGCACGGGCGACGGCCGCGCCGGCCCGGCCAGGATCACCTTCCACGATCCCTGCTACATCGGCCGCTACAACGACATCTACGACCAGCCGCGCGAGGTGCTGGCGGCGGTGCCGGGGATCGAGCAGCGCGAGATGGCGCGCACGCGCGAGCGCAGCTTCTGCTGCGGTGCCGGCGGCGGCCGCGCCTTCATGGAGGAGCGCACGGGCAAGCGCATCAATCGGCTGCGCGTGCAGCAGGCGGTCGAGACCGGCGCCGAGGTGATCGCCACGGCCTGCCCGTTCTGCACGCAGATGTTCGAGGACGGGATCAACGGCGAGGGCGTGCGCGACCGAATCCGGGTGCTGGACATCGCCGAGATCGTCGGCGCCCACCTCGCCGAGCCTGCGCAAACCGACGCCCCGGCCGCCGCCGACGACTGACGCTGTCGAGAGCCGCCGCCGGGCTCGGTCGACGGCGCTCGGCCGGCTCTCGCGCCTCCCCGAGCGGAAGGGAGCGCCGCGTCCCGGCTTCAGCCGGCCCGCTCACCCTTGGCGCTGGCTTATGGAAATTGCCGAATTAGCACGGGGGTACGGTCGGCGGG
>JBHOQZ010000762.1:0-7198 GCA_042408635.1 Chloroflexota bacterium | reverse complement strand
GGCGCCCACCCCGGCAACAAGCTGGGCCAGTACGAGCAGTTCGTCGGCACGTCGTTCGCGGCGCCCCACGTGGCGGGCCTGGCCGCCCTGATCTGGTCGGTCAACCCCGAGCTCTCGAACTACCAGGTCGAGCAGCTCATCTCGCGCACCGCCGATCGCGTCTGGACGCAGAACGTCGAGCGCGACGACCGCTTCGGGTACGGGCGGGTGAACGCCTACCGCGCCGTGCTCGCCGCGATGCCGCACGACTACCGCTTGCAGTTGATGTCGCCCACCAACGGCTCGACGGCGTCGACCTCGATCACCTTCGCCGGCTGGGCCGCCGATCTGCGCAGCCAAGCCGGGCCGCTGGTCGAGAGCGTGCAGTTCTTCGTCGACGGTCCGCTCGGCCAGGGCACGCCGATCGGTGAGGCGCAGTTCCCGGTCAACGTCGCCCAGCTCCCCCGCGCCGCCGAGGGCGCCGATCAGCCTCCGATGGACACCTGCGGCTTCAGCTTCACCTGGGACGTTTCTGGCGTCGATCCCGGTGTGCGCCAGGTCTACGTCGGCGCCAAGATGCTCTCGGGCGACTGGGTCTGGGGTCAGGTGTCGGTGAAGGTCGAGAAGTAGCTTACTCGAAGATCCAGCGATCGATGTCGCGCTCGACGGGCAGGATCTCCTCGGGCTTGAAGTAGAGCGCGATCTCGTCCTGCGCCGTTTGCGCGCCGTCCGAGGCGTGGACGAGGTTGCGCAGCCCGGTCACGGCGAAGTCACCCCGGATCGTGCCCGGCGCGGCCTCGTAGGGGCGGGTCGAGCCGATCATGAGGCGCACGGCGCTGATCGCGCTCACCCCCTCGATCACTGCCAACAGCACCGGCCCCGACGAGATATAGTCGACCAGGCTCTCGTAGAAGAACTTGCCCTTGTGGACCGCATAGTGCCGCTCGGCGGTAGCGCGGTCGATCCGGGCGAGCTTGAGCGCCACGATGCGGAACCCCTTCCGCTCGAACCGTGCCAGGATCTCGCCCATCAGGCCGCGCTGCACGCCGTCGGGCTTGACGATGATCAGCGTCTGCTCCATTGCCCTGCGCTCCCTCAACGTCGAGTAGTCGCCGCCATTATAGCCCGCTAGCGCGGACCGGTTGCGGCCAGGACGGGGAGCGGGGCCAGTTCGACGGCCAGGGCGCGCATGGCCTCGCGGATCGCGCGCACGTTCTGGTGCCGCTCGGCGATCACGGCCAGCACGGCGCCGCCCACGGGCATGAACTGGAGCGTGTGCGATTCGGTGTCGGCCAGCACCGCCACGACGGTGCCGATGCCGAGGCTGCTGCTCACGTCGGCCAGGCGGCCGCAGATGGCGGCGGTGGTGGCGGCCAGGCTCTGCGCTACCTCGAAGTCACCGACGGCGCTCACCACGATCGAGCCGTCCCGGGTAGCGATGAGCGAGCCCCGCACGCCCTCGATCGCCTGGAGCCGGGCGAGCGCGGCGTCCAGGATCGTCTGGACGAGCGGCCCGGGGCGGCCATTACCGCTCACGGCCGCCCCGCGGCGCCTTCCGTCCCGCCCGGCCGCTCCTCACCCGCGCGCGGCCGCAGGATGACGGGCGGCGCCTTGGCGGGCACGGGCGGCGGTGCCAGGCCGGCGTCTTCAAGGGCTGCGCGCAAACGCGCCTGCTGATCCGCGTCGAGCTCGATTTCCTCGCTCAGCAGCGCGCTCCACTCGTTCTCGATCCGGCCGGCGACCTCGTTAGGGATTACGGCCGCGGCCGGACTGTCCGGCTCGGCCCGCGGCGCGGGACCGGGCGGGCGGGGCGGGCCGCCGACTGCCGCTGCCGCCTCCGGCAGTGGCGCCGTCGGCAGCTTCTCCGTCGGGCGGTCGGCACCGACGCGCCCTGGCAGGCGTGGCTCGACCTTCAGGGGCGGCTGCGGGTGATGGGCCGGCCCGCCACCCGCTGAGCCGGCCACCGCCGGCTCAGCCGATACCTCCAGCTTCCAGGTGTCGGGAGCTCCGGCCGACGCGGCCGGCGCCGCGCGCGCGGGCTCGGCCGGAAGCCCGGACGTGGCCGGTCGCTGGAGCCAATCGTCGAGCGGCGTGTCGGCTGCCGGTGGCGGTTCCACCAGGTCGAAGGGTGCGGGCAACGGCGTGCCTTGGGCGTGGGCTGCCGGCGGGGCAGCGCGCTCGGGAGTCGGCGGGTGGCCTGTGCCGGCCGCCTCCTCCTCAAGCATCGCCTCGAATGCCGCCAGCTCCTCCGCGGTCGCCATCTCGACCGCCTCGGGCGCGATCTCGAGCTCCTGGTCGTCGATCGCCATCCAGTCGTCGGGCTCGGTGAGCGCCGGGGCGGGCCGCGCGGCGGTCGGCGTGGCCGTGGCCGCCGGCACCTCGGCCGGCATCGCCGAGGTCGCGGCCGCTGTCTCCTGGGGAGTCGGCGGCGGAGCGGGTTCGAGCCATTCATCGGCGGATCGGGGAACAGCTACCTCCGGCCCAGCCTCGGCGTCGGGCAGCGAGACGTCGTGCAGCCGGACGCCGGCCGCGCCGAACAGCTCGACCGCGACCTGACCCTCGGGATCGAGCGCCGCGGCCCGCGCCGCGTGCGGCGCGGCCTCGTCGGCCCGGCCCAGGAGCTCGAGGTGGCGGGCGAGGATGAGGTTGGCCTTGAGGCAGTCCGGCGCCTCCGCCACCACCTGACGGGCTACCTCACTGGCGAGCTCGGGCTCGTCCATGCGCCAGAGCAGCTCGGCCAGCGCGACCTGGACGTCGAGCCGATGCGGCTGGGATTCGAGGACGGCGGCATAGGCGCGTAGCGCCCGATCGGCCAGCCCTGCCTTCGACCAGAACCGGGCGAGGCCCGCCGGTGTCGGCTGAGAACCGTCGGCGGCGCCGCGGGTGAGGCGCTGGAGCTCGGGCCGGAGCGCGGGCACGTTGGGGGCCAGATCGACCGCGACCTGGATGTGCGAAGCCGCCTGGCGCAGGTCACCGCGCGCTTCGCAGAGCAAGCTCAGCCCCCAGCGGGCGACGATGTGCTCGGGGTCGGCGCTGACGACACGCCGAAAGAGGTCCTCCGCCTCGTCGCGCAGCCCCAGTTCGCGGTAGGCCTCGGCCAGCAGGGCATAGGTCTCGACGTGGCGGGGAAAGTGATCGAGGATGCGCAGGCACAGCCGCGCCGTGGCGTCGTAGTCCTCGGACAGGAGGGCGGAGCGCGCCGCCTCGACGTGCGACCCGAGCGATGCCATCCGCCGCCGTACCTCCCCGCATTACCCCACTCGGGCGGAGCGTAGCACAGCGGAAACGTGCGGGCAATGGTAGCAATGGGCTACTTTCGAGATCGAGCCGCCGCGTCGGCGCCGCGCGGTCCGGGGCTGCCCGGTCGCTGGCCCATGGACGTTGGTGGCTGCAATCGCCAGCTCGATCGGCAAGCTCAAGCCCACCCGGTCGGCCGGCTTGCACCGGCCGACCGGGTGGCAAACGACTGAGCTGACATACGACAGAGGGCGGTGACCGGGCGCGGAGAAGGCTAGTCCTGGCCTAGCCGGCGGGCGCCGAGGCCGGCGCCCACGAGCAGCAGCCCGAGGCCGCCGAGCGGCCAGAGTGGTAGCTCAGCGTCGCCGGTGCGCGGCATCGTCATCGGCCCGGGCATGGTGGTCATGCCCGGGCCCATCCCCGGGCGCGGACCAGGCTGTCCCATCATCGTCCGGGGCATCTGCGTCTGGGGCGCTGGCCCGCCCGACGGACGCGGCTGGGCGATCGCGGGCTGCGCCGGAATCATGTGCAGGGGCTGCTGCGGGAGCGTCAGCGGCACCGCGCCCGGCGGTGCCACGATGTTCACCGGTTCGTTGAAGCGCGAGAAGGTGACGGTGATCTCCTCGCGGACTGTCTCAGGCTGGCCGCTGGTCATGGCCGCTTGCCCCTGGCCCATGCCCGGTGGCACCTGGATGACGATGTTCATGCGGAGGCGCTTGAGGTACTGCGAGTCGTTGAGGACCCACATCTCGCCGTTGAGCTGGGCGTTGCGCAGCAGCTCGGCGACCATCTGCTGGTCCTGCGCCGTCATCGGGTTGCCGACCCGGCCGCCGGTCATGCCGGGGAACATCATGAAGACGTTGGCGAGTTCCTGGGAGTTGAAGGTGAAGGTGTACTTCGTCGTGGCGGCGCCGTCAATCGTCTCGGTGCCGGCAGGGGTGACCGAGGCGATGCGCTGGAGGTTCGCGATCTGCTGGCTGGGCGCCATTGCCATCATCGACCGGTTCGCGGCCTGGTTCTGGCCCGTGTCCACCTCCTGCCAAGGCTGGTTGGCTCCGGCCTTGAGGTACAGCTTCTGGTCGAGCAGGATCAGCTCGATGCTCTGACCCATCGCGCTCATCTGCATCTGCATCTTCACCGAGCGCGTGGCGGGGTCGACCTCGAAGCTGCCCGAGCCGGGAACCGTCAGGGTCACGTCCCGGGTCTCGATGCGCACGCTGAGGTCGAAGTGGGCCGAGCGGAACTCGCGAATCGGGGGCATGCCGGTTTGGGCGTGGGCCGGGGCGGCCGCTAGCGCCGCGCCGAGGGACAGGACTGCGACGAGCAGGAGCGCGCAGAGCGGACGACAGCGTGACAGCATAAGCCTCTCCTTGAGGGGATGGTGCGTTCGAAACGCTGGTCAAAGCGCCTCGGGTGCCCGGCGTGCCCGGTGCAGCGCCGGCGACCCGGCGACGGTGTCGCTGGGCGGTGCGGGGGCGCCTCCCTCGCCATCGGTTGTACCAATGCTATGGGCCGACACCCACGCCCATCCTCATCTTACTACCGACGGGGGAGAGGACAAGGGTACCGGGAGCCGGGACCGGGCAACCCGGGGCGGATCGGTAGCACGGCGGGCGGGGCTGTCGTACAATGACGCCAACCTACAACCTGGGCGAGGCTGGCACCGGCCCGGGGGGCGACGTGGCACGATTGACGCGAGATCGGGGGACGCTTGCCACCCGCGGCGAGCGTGATCGTGGCGTGACCGATCCAGCGCCATGGGCGAACGCGCGGCGTCGCCGTGCGCTGCTGGCGCGCGACGGAGGGGGAGCAGGGTTGCAGGAGCGCATCGAGGCGCCCGGCTGGGTGGCATCCACGGTTGAGGACACCGTCGCGGACGTGGGCGCCCGCGTCTGTGAGAGCCTGCCCGGCCTCGTGAGCTGGGCCGTGCTGTCGGCGCCCATCTGGCTGACCCTGATCAATCCACAGGCCGGCGAGCTGTTCGTCTTCCTCGCCACCACCATCTTCGGCCTCAAGGCCGGCATCTACGCCCTGCGCGCGCTGCGCAATCGCCGGCGCGTGCTCGAGGGCCTCCAGATCGACTGGCTGGCGCGTCTCCAGGCCGAGTGCCAGGCCTCCAAGATCGACCTCGCCCGCTACCGCGTCACGCTCCTGATCCGCGCCTATCGCGAGGCCAACGTCGCGATACTGCGCGAGACGCTCGAATCGATCTGCCAGTCGGCCTGGCCGCGCCACGGGGAGCGCCTCGCCCAGGTCGAGGTCCTCTTTGCCACCGAGGCCGACGACCCGATCACCCCGCCGATCGTGCGCCGGCTCGCCGACGAGTTCGAGCCGCGCCTGCGCGTGCGCCAGATCGTCCACCCGTTCGAGCCGGGCACCCTGCCGGGCCCCTCGACCGCAATGCACTACGTCGGGCGCCGCCTCTACCGCGAGGCGAGCCTGGCCGGGCTGTCGCCGCGCCGCTGGCTGATCGCCGACTTCGACTGCGACACGCTCTTCCACCCCCAGTACATCGCCTGCCTGATGTACCACTTCCTGCGCGATCCCGAGCGCGACCATCATGCCTATCAACCCGTCGTGCTGTTCACGACCCAGTACTGGCGAGCGCCGCTCCATTCGCGCCTGGCCGCGCTGGCCACCTCGGTGCTCACCCTCTCCTGGCTGCGCCGGCCCGAGATCGCCTTCACCGGCGCCGCTGCGAGCCTCGAGCTGCTCCACAGCGTCGACTACTGGCCCACGAACTCCCACAGCCAGGACTCGGGCATCGAGACGCGCTGGCGCATGCGCTACGGCCGTCGCTTTACCGTCGTCGGCCTACCCATCACCCTCAGTGTCTACCCCGTCATGGTCGTCGGGGCCACCGAGACGCTGCGCTCGCGCATGCTCGCCTACTGGAACAGCTTCCGCGCCCTCTTCCGCCAGAGCGCGCGCTGGCGCGAGGGCCCGCTCGATGAGTTCGTCGAGGCGCTGCGCCAGTGGCACCTGCCGGTCACCTTCCAGAAGCTCTGGAATGGCCTCGAACGCGACACGCTCACGCTGATGCCGATCGTCGGCTACGCGCTGGCGCGCGCCACCAATCAGCTCGTCAATTCCGGCGGCATCGTCAGCTCGGGCGCCGTCTGCATCGTGCCCCTGCCCTTCCTGAGCGCGCTGCCGCTCATCGGTGGGCTGCCAGAGCTCGCCAGCCCGTTCATCGCCGGCGTGCTCTCGCTGGTGAGCGTGCTGGGCCTCGTCGTCTTCAGCGCGCTCCTCGACGGCGACGACTTCATCAAGGGCGCGGTGTCGCCCGCGCGGCGCGTCGTCGAGCTGCTGCTGTTCTGGCTGGTCTTCAGCATCTACATGCCGATTCTCACCGCGCTCGCCGGCCTCAAGACCTCGACTGCCTACCTGCTCGGCCGCCGCCCGCGCGGCCATTTCAACCCCACGCCGAAATAGGGCAGGCGGCGCGGCCTCCGCGCCGCCTGCCCGGTCACCGTGCAGCGCCAACCCCCAACGCGCACGGACGATCACGCCGGCCGGGGAACGTCGCGCTTCTAGGTGAAACGCCCCCGGCCGCGCGGGGCTCAAGCCCCACGCTGAGCTTGCGAAGCTGGCTTCAGCCGGCTAAGCGTGCGGCCATCCCCGGCGCGTTGACGGGGCATTGCACCCTCACCTCGTGGGTCACGGTCGGGCGAACGGACCGGTTGGCATCACCCGAGTCTGCGTTGCCCCGCCCATCAGTCGACGTGGGGCTGTGCCTCAAATCCGCGTGGGTGCTGCCCCGTTTTGACTACGCGACGACGGAACGATGCCTTCGTGTGTCGTAGAGTGGGGAGGGCTGTCACGTAGCTTCGGGGCTCGCTGACGCCCGATCGACTCGGCGAGGGACAATTCGTGCGCAACGACACCTACCTCGAGCTGGGCCTGCTCGCGCTCTTCGCGCTCGTGACCGTCCTCCTGGGCGCGCTCTGGCAGGCCGGCGTTTTCGGCGGCTTCGTGGTCC
>JBHOQZ010000758.1:0-1677 GCA_042408635.1 Chloroflexota bacterium | reverse complement strand
GCGCTACGCCGACGCCTGCGTCGACCCAGCCCGCGCGCGGCTGATCCTGGTGCGCGAGGACCACACCGTCCCCGAGCGCGAGGCGGTCAACACGCTGGTGTCGCTGCCCTTCGACGGCGATGCCGAGGGCGGCCGCGTCATCGTCTCCGGCAACGACTTCTACTCGACGCCGCGCCTCAGCCCCGACGGCACGCAGCTCGCCTGGCAGACCTGGAACCACCCGAACATGCCCTGGGACGGCTCGGAGATCTGGGTGGCGCCGGTGGCGCCGGATGGCGCGCTCGGCGAGCCCCGCCTCGTCGCGGGCGCCAGGGACGAGTCGACGTTCCAGCCGACCTGGTCGCCCGACGGCACGCTCTACTTCGTCTCCGACCGCTCCGGCTGGTGGAACCTCTACCGCTGGCGCGATGGGCAGGTCGAGCCCGTCTTTCAGGGCGCCGTCGAGCTCGGGCAGCCCCAGTGGACGTTCGGCGTGGCGACCTACGGCTTCGCCTCGCCCGAGCGGATCATCTGCGCCTACGTCGACCGGGGCACCTCCGCGCTCGGCAGCCTCGACACGCGCACCGGTGAGCTGACGCGGATCGACTCGCCCTACACCGACGTGCGCACGATCGCGGTCGCGCCCGAGCGGGCGGTGTTCGTCGGCGGCTCCCCCACGCGGGGGCTTGCGATTGTACAGTTGGACCTCGCCAGCGGCGCCTTCAGCCAGCTCAGCCGCCACCGCGAGCTCGGCGTCGACCCCGCCTACTTCTCGACGCCCGAGACGATCGAGTTTCCGACCGAGGGCGGCCGGACCGCCTTCGCCTTCTACTACCCGGCGCACAACCCGGACTACGCGGCGCCGGCCGGGGAACGGCCACCGCTGCTGGTGATGAGCCACGGCGGCCCGACCGGGCAGACGACGAGCACGCTCGACCTGAAGACGCAGTACTGGACAAGCCGCGGCATCGCGGTGGTGGACGTGAACTACGGCGGCAGCACGGGCTACGGCCGCGACTACCGCCGACGCCTCAACGGCCAGTGGGGCGTCGTGGACGTGGACGACTGCGTCAACGCCGCGCTCCACCTTGTGCGGCGCGGGGACGTGGACCCCGAGCGGCTGATGATCACCGGCGGCAGCGCCGGAGGCTACACGACCCTCTGTGTGCTGACGTTCCGCGACGCGATGAAGGCGGGCGCCAGCCACTTCGGCATCGGTGACCTCGAGACGTTCGTCCACGACACGCACAAGTTCGAGTCGCGCTACCTCTTCTCGCTCGTCGGCCCCTGGCCCGAGCGGCGCGACCTCTACCGCGAGCGCTCGGCGATCAACTACACCGACCGCCTCTCGGCGCCGGTCATCTTTTTCCAGGGGCTGGAGGACAAGATCGTGCCGCCCAACCAGGCGGAGGCGATGGTGGAGGCCCTGCGGCGCAAGCGGCTGCCCGTCGCCTACGTCGCCTTTCCCGGCGAGCAGCACGGCTTCCGCCAGGCAAAGAACATCAAGCGCGCGCTCGAGGGCGAGCTCTACTTCTACTCGCGCGTCTTCGGGTTCGACCTGGCCGACCCGGTCGAGCCGGTGCCGATCGAGAACCTGCCGTAGCGCCCCGAACCGGTCCGACGCGCACCCCCGCGGGCCTCACCCCTATCCGGCCGGGTGCCATGTGGTCAGGCGGCCGGCCCGCGCGGCCGGCCGAA
>JBHOQZ010000757.1:0-2781 GCA_042408635.1 Chloroflexota bacterium | reverse complement strand
GGCGGCCATCCACGGTGAGCGTCCAGCGGCAGGGGCGCAGGCCGTTGCGGTCGAGCGCGGCCGCGACGAAGCGGCCGTCGCAGACCGCGAGCGCCGCCGGACCGTCCCAGGGCTCGGTCTGGGTCGCGAGGTACTCGTGGCAGGCGCGGCGATCCGGCGAGAGACCGACATGCGCCTCCCACGCCTCGGGCACGAGCGTGACCAGGGCCGGCAGCAACTCGCGGCCCGAGCGCACCAGCAGCTCGAGCGCGTTGTCGAGGCTCGCCGAGTCGCTGCCTCCCGCCTGGATCACCGGGAGCAGATCGGCCAGGTCCTCGCCCCAGACGGGCGCCTTCAGCTCGCGCTCCCGCGCCGCGAACGCCGCCCGGTTGCCCTGGACGGTGTTGATCTCCCCGTTGTGGGCGAGCAGGCGGAACGGTTGCGCTAGCGCCCAGGTCGGGAAGGTGTTGGTGCTGTAGCGCTGGTGGAACACCGCTACCGCCGAGCGGTAGATCGGGTCGGCCAGATCGCGGTAGAAGCGCCCGAGCTCGGTGGCGACGAACAGCCCCTTGTAGACGATCGTCCGCCCGGAACAGGAGACGACGTAGCAGCCAGCCTCGACCAGCCCCGCCGCCTCGGCCGCGCGCTCGATCCGCCGCCGCGCCCGGTAGAGCGCGCGCTCGAAGGCGTCGTCGCTCAAGCCCGCCGGGCGGCCGATCAGGGCGTGCTCGATTCGCGGCTGCGTGGCCCGGGCGCGCTCGCCCAGCACGTCCGGCTCAACCGGAACCTCGCGCCAGCGAATGAGCGGCAGGCCGAGCGCGGCCAGCTCCGCCGCCACGAGCCCCCGCGCCGCCTCGGCCGCCTCGGCCGACTGCGGCAGGAACAGCACCGCCACCGCCAGCTCCCCCGGCTCGAGCGGGCTCGCCCCCAGGCGCGCCAGCTCCCGGGCGAACAGCCCGTGCGGGAGCTGGGTCAGGATGCCGGCGCCGTCGCCGGTCGCCGAGTCGCCCGCGATGGCGCCGCGGTGCGACAGGTTGACCACGGCCTGCAGGGCGCTCGCCACAGTGCCGTGCGTCGGCCGCCCTGAGAGGTCGGCGATGAACCCGACGCCGCAGGCGTCGTGCTCGAATCGGGGGTGGTAGAGCGGGGGCGGCGGGGTCGCCCCCGGGGTAAGGGCAGGCTTCATATCCTCTCTCCATCCATCGCGGCGCCGTCCCGGTGGGGCGTCGGGCCGCGGGCTGTCGGCGCGCAAGCCCGCCCGGTGCGGGCGGGTCAATTGCCGGATTGGCGCGCCTAGGTCCCTCCTCCAGCATCGTTCGCGGGCTGATCGATCGCGGTGTCACGGGGGCCACAACCGCGTACCACCCCGGGCCCACGGCACCTCAGATGGCCGAAACACCGGCGGCACCCGCCGTGGCGGCATCGCTCGCCAGCTCGGCTTCTACTACCTCGCTCCGGTGCAGGTGGGCGAGAAGATGGCCGACCGCGCCCTCGGCGTCGCGCGCGCGCAGGGCGTCGACCACGCGTTGGTGCTCCTCCGCGATCAGGATCGGGCTGAGGTCGTGCCGGCGGCTCGTGGCGAGCACGGCGCGCAGGTGGCTACGCACGTTGCGCCAGACCTGCGTGAGGTAGCGGTTGCCCGCCAGCTCGCAGATTGCCTCGTGGAACTGCAGATCGAGCTCGATCCGCTCCGGCGTGCGCACGGCCGGGGTGGCGGCAAACCGGTCCACGATTACTTGGAGACCCGCGATCTGCTCCTCATTCAGCCGCGGCGCGATCGTGCGCAGCGCATGGGCCTCGATCAGCCCGCGGAGTTGAAAGAGCTGGTGGACGTCCTCCGCCGAGAGCTTGTTGACGTAGGTGCCGCGATGCGGTTGCGTCACCACCAGGCCGTCCTCCTCGAGCCGACGCAGCGCCTCGCGCAGCGTGGCGCGCGAGACCTGGAGCTGCTGCGCCAGCTCGACCTCGAGGATGCGCTGCCCCGGCTTCAGCTCGCCCGAGGTGATCGCGCGCCGGAGCATGTCGAGCACCTCTTCGTGCAGCCCCTTGAAGCGGGCCGGTCCGAGCACCGCGCCCTCCACCATCGTGATGCCTCCCCCGTCTCCCCCACGCCCCCCCGACGCCCCGAACCGCGGCCATCAATATGATCAGCATGGCGAATGTCGACATTCTAACATACAGTGTCAAGCGACAGGAGCGTTCGCACCGCGTCCCGGGGGCTTCCGACACGGGGAGCCACCAAATCCCTGGAAATGGTGTCAGGTCCGCCGAGATGACTTTACTGCCGGCGTCCTGGCCGAGGCAGACCGGACGCTGGCAGCGATGGAAGAAGACTATCGGGAGGCCCTCTCGGGTGTTCGCAAAGCGCGCTCCCTCGCCCTGTCCGAACTGGTCGCCCGGACCGGACTGAGCCCGGCTGAGGTCTCGCGGATCGAGTAGCAGGCCGACCTGTTGCTCTCGGCACTCCAGTGCCACATCGAGGCGCTCGGTGGGGAGATCGACGTCAACGTGCGGTTCGGAGACGGAGCGTATCGACTGCCAATCGGGGAGCTACTCACGGCCGGGCGGGCTCGGCTTCCGGTCGGGTCGACCGGCCAGGGTAGGCGTCACACGGAATTGGAATCGGACCCTTCGAGGGCGGCGAGCAGCCGGGCGGCCGGGTCGGGTGAGAGCGAGCCGTCGCCGCTGACGGCGTGGAAGGCGGCGCCGGCCGCGGGCGACGGCCCGAGCCAGACCCGGCCGCCCGGCTGCTCGCCGCCCTCGAAGGGTCCGATTCCAATTCCGTGTGACGCCTACCCTGGC
>JBHOQZ010000753.1:0-4559 GCA_042408635.1 Chloroflexota bacterium | reverse complement strand
GAGGGGACCGGGCTCGGGCTCGACATCACGCGGCGCATCGTCGAGGCGCACAGAGGCCGCATCGGCGTGACAGAGACCACCGGCGGAGGGGCCACCTTCACCGTCGCGCTGCCCACCGACGGGCTGTCAAGAGCGCGGGCGACACAAACCGGGAATTTTGATACAGCGTTGGTCTTGCGCCGATTCGACCTAGCCACCTGCCAACGGCTGTGCTATGCTCCCCGCGAGGCAGGCTACCCCACGGGCGGCGCGCCGCGACCGAGACACGCCGCACCGGGTCCTTGCGCCTCGCCGCCTGCTGGCAGGTCGGCGGCCGGGCGCGGACACGCCGGGTAGCGGGAGGGTTTGGTCCCCGGCGATGCGCCCCTGCCGGCCGGCCCCCGCCCCGGTGTCTCGCGGGCACCACCATCACCGCACGGCGACGCCCCGCGCCGGGCCGCGACGCAGCGCGACCCGGCACCTGGCGCGGCTTCGTTGTTGCTCAACTGCCCGCCAGACTGAGGAGGGAGGAGAACCTTGCGACCGTCCTATCCCGTCGGCCGCCGGTCGACGCTCACCACCCGCTGGCTCATGTTCGCACTGGCGCTACCCCTGCTGGTGCCCGCCACGCTCGCGCTGCCGCCGCGGCCCGCCTACGCCGCCACGATCGTCGTCAACAACGTGGGCGACGCGCCGCTCAACCCTGGCAGTCAGGTCTGCGAGACCGCGCCCGGCAACGGGCAGTGCACCCTGCGCGCTGCCATCCAGCTCGCCAACAACACCCCCGGGCAGGATACCATCCAGTTCAACCTGCCCGCCGCCTCGGGCACGGTCATCACCCCGGCCACCCAACTGCCGGCGCTGACTGACCCGGCCGGCGTGAACATCACTGGCCTAACGCAGCCGGGCACGGTGCCGAACTCGAACCCGACCGGCAACCTCAATGGCACGTTCGTGATCGGCATCAACGGCTCCCTCTGTGCCAACTGCGACGGCCTCATCATCGACACCAACAACAACTCGATCCGCGGCCTGGCGATCTACAACTTCGCCAACGGCGCCGCCATCCGCGTGCGCGGCGGCGCCAACCAGGGCCCGAACGTCATCGGCGGCAACCTGATCGGCATCGAGCCGAACCAGCCCGCGACCAGCGCCGCCCAGAACCGCATCGGCGTCGCGCTCGACGCCGGCTCCTCCGGCACCACCGTGGGCGGCGGCACGAGCACCCCGGCCGACCGCAACCTGATCGTGCGCGCCACGATCGCCAACGTGAAGATCGAGGGCAGCCGCAACAACCAGATCACCGGCAACCTGATCGGCGGCCTGGCGGCCAACCAGACGCTGCTGGGCGCAGTCGTCGCCCAGGGCGAGGGGGCGCTGCCCGCCTCCGGCGCGCCCTACGGCATCGCCATCGTCAGCAGCAGCGGTGCCAACCCAGCCTCGGGCAACAACATCGGCGCCAGCAACGTCATCGGCTTCGTCAACACCGGCGTCTACCTCGCCGGGGCCAACGCCACCGGCAACCAGGTCCAGGGCAACTTCATCGGGCTCGCCTCGGGCGGCAGCAGCGCCACCACGACGGTGGGCAACTTCCGCGGCGTCTGGCTCACGAACGGCGCCAGCCTCAACATCATCGGCGCCACGGCCGCCGTGCCCAACGGCAACACGATCGCGGGCAACCTCGAGACGGGCATCCGCGTCGACAGCGGCGCCAACCAGAACATCATCGCCTCGAACACCATCGGCGCCAGCGTCGACCGCAGCGCCAAGGCCGGCAACCAGGGCACCGGCATCACCGTGGCCGGCACCGCCACCACCATCAGCAACAACTACATCCGCGCCAGCGGCAGTCACGGCATCCGCATCACCGGCTCGAACAACGTCGTCGACAGCAACGAGATCCTCGAGAGCGGTCAGGGCGGCGTCGCCGGCAGCGGGGTGCTGATCGAGAACGTCAGCACCCCGCCGACCGCCAACACGATCGGCCCCGGCAACACGATCCACCACAACCTCAGCGCCGGCGTGCAAGTGGGCACGAACATCGCCGACAGCGGCACCGCCGGCAACCGGATCACTCAGAACTCGATCTACAACAACGCCATCGGCATCGACATGGGCGGGGACGGCCAGACCAACAACACCTTCCAGTTCCCGCCGCCCACCCAGCGCAGCGGGCCGAACGGGCTCCTGCGCTACCCCGTCTTCGGCAGCGTGGGCGGCGGCGTGGCCGCCGGCAACGTGCCCGACCAGCGCTGCTTCACCGCCGCCGGCTGCCGGGTTGAGATCTTCGCCTCCGAGCAGGACGGCAACGGCAACAGCGAGGGCCGCACCTTCGTTGGCAGCGGCCAGACCGACAACCAGGGCAACTTCACCGTGCCGGGGCTGCCCTCGTCGTCGCTGACCGCGACCGCGACCGACTCCAACGGCAACACCTCCGAGTTTACCCCGGCCTACCAGCTCAACCCCGGCCTCTCGGTCACCGTCTCGGGCAGCCCGCCCTCGGGCAGCGCGGTGACGAACGGGCAGCAGATCGTCTACACCATCACCGTCCAGAACAACGGCCAGGGCACCTCCACCGGCACTACGGTGACCGACCAGGTGCCCAGCGGGCTGCAGATCACCAACACCTCAGGCGGCACCGTCAACGGCAACACCGTCACCTTCAACGCGGGCACGATCCCGCCCGGTGGCAGTTACTCCGCCTCGATCACGGCCGCCGTCACCGGCAGCACCGGCACGCTCAGCAACCAGGTGACGGTGACGAACCAGCAGGGCCAGAACGTCACCAGCAACACCGTGACCAACCCGATCTCGACCCCGTCGGTCTCGGTCACCAAGAGCGGACCGAGCACGGTGGCTGCGGGCGGCACGGTCGCCTACACGATCTCGGTCCAGAACACGGGCAACTCGACGCTCAACAACGTGGTGGTGACCGACAGCCTACCCTCGGGGCTGACGCCGACGAGCGGGGGCACGCTGATCACCGGCCAGGAGGTGATCGCCACGCTGGGTGATCTGGCGCCCGGCGCCTCGAAGCAGGTGGCGATCTCGGCGGTCGCCGGCAGCTCGCTCGCCAACGGCACGACGCTCGTGAACCAGGCGACGGTCGCCTCGAACCAGATCCCCTCGACCCAGTCGAACAGCGTGACCACGACCGTCACCAACAGCGGCGGCGGGGGCACCACGACCGGCTTCACCCTCTCGAAGTCGGCCAGCTCGAGCGGCACGCTCCTGCCCGGCTCGATCATCACCTACCAGATCAGCTACCAGAACAACACCGGCCAGCAGGTGACCAACGTCCAGATCACCGACGTGATCCCGGCCAACACGAGCCTGGTCGCCAACTCGATCAACAACGGCGGCTTCCTCAACGGCACGACCGTGACCTGGAACCTGGGCACGCTGGCGGCCGGCGCCACCGGCCAGGTGCAGTTCCAGGTGACGGTGAACGCGGGCGTGGGGACCGGCACCCAGATCGCCAACACCGCCTCCGCCACCGGCACCGGCTTCTCGACCGTCACCAGCAACACCGCGACGGTCACCGTCGGCCAGAGCGGGGGCACGGGCACCGGCCCGCTCTCGATGACGCTCACAGTCAGCCCGTCGACCAATGTGCCGCCGGGCTCGACAGTGACGTTCACGCTCAGCTACGTCAACAACAGCGGGCAGACGCTCAACAACGTGGTCATCACCGACAACCTCCAGCCACTGGGGCTGACGACGTTCGTGCCCAACTCAGCCTCGCCGCCGGCCACGATCGTGGGCCAGCGGCTCCAGTGGAGCCTGGGCACGCTCAACCCAGGTCAGAGCGGCACGATTACCTTCCAGGAGATCATCAACGGGTACAACTCGGGCTACAACCCCTATAACCCGTACTACCCGTACGGCACGACCACGACCCCCTGCTATCCCTACACTACGACCACCACCCCCTACGGTACGACGACCAACCCCTGCTATCCGTACGGCGGCTACGTCGGGCCGGGCGGCACGACGGTGATCAACCCCAACTACAGCCTCTACGGCACGACGATCACCGAGGTGATGACCGCGACCTCGAGCGCGGGCACCTCGACCAGCAACACCGTCACCGTCACTTCGGGCGGCAGCGGCGTGATCACCGGCCAGGGGCTGGCGGTCACCAAGTTCGGCTCGCCCGCCGGCACCGTGACGCCGGGGCAGGTGATCCTCTACACGATCACCGTCCAGAACACCACCGCCTCCACGCTCACCAACGTGCAGGTGGTCGACACGCTGCCACTGCAGCTCACGGTCCAGCCGCTCACCGGCATCATCGGCACGACCGTCGGCTCGGTGGTTGGCAACTCCGTCACCTGGACGATCCCGACGCTCCTGCCGGGCCAGGCGCAAACGATCACCTTCCAGGCGCAGGTCAACCCCGGCTACACGTCCGGCACGATCATCAACACGGTTACCGCGACGGCACCGGGCGCCAGCGGCAGCGCCCAGGCGGTGCACACGATCCTGGGCACGGGCGTGGTCGGGGTGCCGGTGCCGTCGACCGTGCCGGTGCCGGTGCCCGCGCCCGCGCCCGTCCCGGTGCCCGCACCGGCGCCGGC
>JBHOQZ010000750.1:0-1953 GCA_042408635.1 Chloroflexota bacterium | reverse complement strand
CGCGCGCGGTCTGCCCCCGCCGCACGTCGGCCGGCACGACCGCGCGCTCGACCAGCCCGATCGCCGCCTCCGAGGCGACCGAGAGCAGCGCGACGAGGATCGCCCCGGCGACGAGGCGCTCGTATTCCTGCCGCGCCAGGCCGTCCACGATGTAGCGGCCGAGTCCGCCGCCGGCGACCAGCGCGCCGAGCGTCGCCGTCGCCACGATCGCCACCGCCGCGTTGCGCGTGCCGGCGAAGATCAGGGGCGCGGCCAGCGGCAGCTCGACGTCGCGCAGCGTCTGCCACTCGCTCAGCCCCAGGCCGCGCCCCGCCTCGACCACGTCCGGGTCCACCTCACGCACGCCCACGAAGCTGTTGGTCAGGATCGGTGGGATGCCGAGCGGCACGAGTGCGAAGAACGTCGGCCAGAACCCGAGCCCGAGCCCGAGCGAGAACGCCAGCGGCAGCGCCATGGCGAGGAGCGCCATCGAGGGCAGTGCCCGACCAAGGTTCGCCAGGTTGATCGCCACGAAGCCGCCGCGCCCCGTGTGCCCCAGCACCAGCCCGATCGGCAACCCGATCATCAGCGCCGCCAGCACCGCCGCCCCCGAGATCTGCAGGTGCTCCAGGACCCGGTTGGGGATCCCGTCCGTCCCTTGCCAGTGGCGCGGGTCCGCCAGCCACCCCGCCACGGCCGCCAGCACCTCCAACGTCAGGCGCCCCGCCCGCGGGCCTGCGCCCACGGTGTGAGGAGGCGCTGGAGCAGGACGAGCAGGCCGTCGGCGAGGAGCGCGAGGCCGACGGAGAGGCCGGCGCCGACGACGAGCGGCGTGCTGAAGAAGCGCTGGATGCCGTCCAGGATGAAGAAGCCGAGGCCCCCCTGGCCGATCAGCGCCGTGACGGTCGTCAGGCCGATCGTGGTCACCGTAGCGACCCGCACACCGGCGATGATGACCGGGGCCGCCAGCGGCAGCTCGACCTCCCAGAGCAGCCTGGCCGGACCGTACCCCATGCCGATCGCCGCCTCGCGCACCTCAGGCGGCACCGAACGGATGCCCCCGACGATGTTGCGCGTCATGATGAGGAGCGTGTAGCTGACCAGGCCGATCTCGGCGGTCAAGAGCGTCAGCCCCGTGATCGGCACGAGCACGGCGAAGAGTGCCAGGCTGGGGATCGTGTACAGCACGCCCGTCAGCCAGGTCACCGGCCCGTACAGGAACGGCCGCCGCGCTGTCCAGATGCCGAGCAGGAACGAGAGCAGGAAGCCGACACCCACGGCGATCGCCGTCAGCACCACATGCTCCTGCACACGCTGCGCGATGTCGCCCAGATGGCTCAGCACCCAGCCCGGGTCGAGCAGCGGCTCGCCGCGCGTCACTCGCCCGCCCCAGCGGCCGGCACCGTCTCGCCCCGAGCCTCGCCGGGAGGACCGCCCGGTTCGCGCGAGGCGTTCGCTCGCCGGAGCGCCGCCGCGATGGCCTCGAGCGTGAGGTCGCCGAGGTAGCGCCCCGCATCGTCGATCACGGGGCCGCGCTGGGCGCCGGCCGCCAGGAGCGTCGAGAGTGCCTCGCGCAAGGTCGTCACCGGGGTGAAGCGCGGCGCCGATGGGTCGGCTACTCGGCCGGCGGCCGGTGCGTTCGCTAGCTCGGTGGTGAGCAGCGCCTCGCCCACGCGCATCAGACCGAGCCGCTTCAGGCCGCGATCGGCCCCGATGAAGCGCGCCACGAACTCGTCGGCCGGCCGCGCCAGCAGCTCCGCCGGCGTCGCGTACTGCGCCAGCCGTCCGCCCTGCCGCATCACCGCCACGCGGTCCCCCAGCTTGAGCGCCTCGTCGATGTCGTGCGTGACCAGCAGCACCGTCATGCCAAGCCGGCGATGCAGCCGGAGAAACTCGTCCTGCAGGCGCTCCCGCACGATCGGGTCGACCGCGCCGAACGGCTCATCCATCAGCAGCACCGGCGGCTCGGCCGCA
>JBHOQZ010000748.1:0-1999 GCA_042408635.1 Chloroflexota bacterium | reverse complement strand
CGCGGCCGCGGCCGCGAGCGCGCCGGCTGATGCGAGCGCGGCCAGCCCCGGCCAGCCGCCGACTGAGAGGGCGAGCCCGCCGAGCGCCGCGCCCAGTGCCCAGCCGACCTGGTTCGAGCTCGAGACGAGCCCCATCACCGTGCCGCGCCGCTCGTTCGAGAGGTCGGAGGCGAGCGCCAGCAGCGCCGGCCGGCTGACCGCGTTGGCCAGGGCGAACACGCCGCCCAGGCAGGCGGTGACGGCGGGCCCGAGGGGAAGCAGGAAAAGCGCCAGGGCGACCAGCGCCGAGGCCACCTGCCCGGCCGCGTAGACCTGCCGCCGGGCGCCCCGATCAGCGAGCCGGCCGCCCAGCATGTTGCCCGCGATCGTGCCGAGCGCGGCCACCGCCAGCAGCGGGGCCACCGTTGCCGCGCTCAGGCTGTACTGACCGATCGCGAAGGCGGCGAGGTAGAGCCCGACGGCGGTGAAGACGACCCGCTCGGCCACGTTCGCGCCGAGCAGCGACGGTAGTCCGCCGAGCCGCAGCACGGCGCGGTAGCCCGCGAGCACCGCGCCACGTGCTCCCGGTCGGCCGGACGACGCCAGGCGGGCCGAAGCCCGCACCTCGGGGCCGAGGAGCCGGAAGATGAGCGGCGCCGCCGCGACGAGCGCGAGACCGACCGCAAGGAAGGCGGCACGCCAGCCGAACCAGCCGCCGATTGCCCCCGCCACCGGCACACCCGCCACCGCCGCCAGCCCGAACCCCGACATCAACCAGCCCATCGCCCAGCCGACCCGGTCGCGGGGAAAGCGGTCGCCGACCGTCGCCATCAGCGCGGTCGGGCCGAAGCCGCCGGTGAGGCCCGCCAGCACGCGCAGCAGGAGCAGCGCCTCGAAGCTCGGCGCGCGCGACGCCAACGCGGTCGCGCCGCCGAGGCCGAGCAGGGCGCCGAGCAGCAGCCGGCGCCGGCCGAAGCGATCCGAGAGCGGTCCGGCCAAGAGCGCGACGGCGGCGGCGGGGAGCGAGGTGGCGCTGCCAAGCAGCCCCGCCTGCCCGAGCGACACGCCGAAGTCGGCCGCCAGGTCGACGAGCAGCGGCCCGAGCATGGTGAGCGCCGTGACGATCAGCAGGGTCGTGCCCGCGAACAGTGCCACGAGCCGGCGCTGCTCGCGCTCTGCCGCGCCGGGGCCTGAGGGTAGCCGCACCTCGACCGCGCTCATCGCCGCGGGCCCGGGCGGATCAACAGCACCGTTCCGGGTGCTGCTCGCAGAACGGCCGGTCGCCCGGGAAGCGGTGGCGGTTGCGCGCCGTCCAGGCGTAGGCCGCGTCGGCCAGCCGGCGCACGGGCGGCAGCGCGTAGAGCCGCAGCGGCACCGGGCTGCGCAGCAGCACGCTCACCACCGCAAGGACTGCCCCGGCGCCTCGGAAGCGGCGGCCGTCGGGCAGCACGGCCCAGGCCGCGCGCTCCGCCTCCGCGCGTGCCAGGCCGCACCGCCCGAGCGCCTCCGCGGCCTGGAAGGGCACGAGTTCGACGCGCCGATGGGGATCGAGCGCCTGCACGAGGCGCGTCACCCGCGTTCAGAACCCTCAGCCTCCGTCGAAGATGAGCGTGATCTGCGCCGGTACTCGTGCCACGGCTCCCGCCCTCCGCGCGGCCCCCGCGGCCGCCTCTGCCTGTAGTGTACCCCGGCCGACCAGGCAGGTCGGCTCGCCGGCGCCCACCGAGCGGGAGTGCTGGTGCGATACCCGCAGCGGCGCGCCGCCGTGGTCGGGCGGGCGGGGGGTGAGGGATGCCCCCCGCCCCCCAATGCTGGGGGTGAGGGGCGCGTCCCCGGCCCCGGTGGTGGGGGTGAGGGACGGCCCCCCCGCCCCCCAATGCTGGGGGAGACGGGGAGGGGACCCTCCTGCCCCCGATGCTGGGGGTGAGGGAGCGTGTCCCTCCCGCCCAGGGCTGTGGGGAGCGTGGCCAGCCCGTCCCCGTTGCTGAGGGTGACGGAGGCGCTGCGTCCCCGTGCCGGG
>JBHOQZ010000747.1:0-4542 GCA_042408635.1 Chloroflexota bacterium | reverse complement strand
CCGCTCACGGCACCGCTCCGCCGATCCAGCCGGGCACTCGACCACCGTCGGCGTGGCCCGGCCCGACCCCCGTGCCCGGCTCCGCTGCGCCTCCCGGCCGCCGTGCCGCCGGGCACCCCCACCCGACCGGCAGCGGCAGGCCCCCCTCGGCCCGGCGCGCCAGCGCGGCGGTCGCCAGCCGCGTCTTGCGCTTCGGCACGACGAGCCCGCCGCCACCCGCGGCCAGGCTGGCGGCGGGCTCCGCTACCCCCGCCACGCCGAGGTGTCGCAGGACGACTGCCGAGGGCGTCGGCAGGTCGCCCACCGTTGCCAACTCGGCGACCTCGAAGAAGCGCAGCGGCAGTCCGAGTCGGTCTGCCGCCTCCAGCAGCCCCAGCTCGTCACGCTTGAGCGCCACCGTCCCGATGGCGCGCACGCTCGCCAGCG
Source organism: Chloroflexota bacterium (assembly GCA_042408635.1). GTDB lineage: Bacteria > Chloroflexota > UBA6077 > FW602-bin22 > JBHOQZ01 > JBHOQZ01. The sequence goes on along the minus strand of JBHOQZ010000747.1, from coordinate 4,116 downwards.
CGTACCCCCCCTCCTCGAGCACGGCCCGGATCAGCCCCTCGATCTCGTCGGCCGAGGCGCCGCGCGAGCAGCCGACGCCCAGCGCCAGCGTGCCCGGTCGGTAGACGACCCAGCCGGCCGGCAGCGCGCCGAGGCGCCGGTCGCTGACCACGACCCCGGCCGCCACGCCGGCCGCGCGCAACGTGTCGGGTTCGGGCGCCGGGACCGGGCGCACACCGGGCCAGGCGCGCTCGGGTAGCTCCTCGCCCGCCTCCTGGAACCAGCCGACCGGCTCGCCGTTGACGAAGGCGGCGCTCAGCCGCACCAGATCGGCGCGGCCGGCCTCGACACGCCAGCCGTGCTCGCGGCCCAGGGTCTCGGCGACCGGCGCGCCCACCGCCTCGGCCCCGGTGGTGATCACCGGCGTTGCCCCGAGCGCGGCCGCGACCGCCGCGGCGAGCGCGTTCGCCCCGCCCCGGTGGCCCGAGAGGAGGCTGACGGCGAACCGGCCCGCGTCGTCGACCACGACGACCGCGGGGTCGTGCAGCTTGTCCCCCAGGAGCGGTGCGACGAGCCGCACGGCCGCGCCGACCGGCATGAACAGCACGAGCCCGCGCCGCGTCGCGAAGAGTCGAGCCACGACCTCGCGCACCGGCCCGTCGAAGGCGCGCTCTACCGCCGCCCCGGCGGCCGGACGGGCCGCCGCCATGACACGGTCAGGTGAGGACGGGCTCTCGGCCCACCGCGCGGCGATCCAGAGCTCGACCGCCGGCGGCATCACGGTGCCGCCCGCATCGACCGATGGCTCGGCGGTCGGTCGCGGCTCGGTCGCCGGCTCCACTGCCGGCAACAGCTCGCTCACGCGCGCGACTGCCCCCGGTTCGGGCAGCGTTAGGGCCTCGGGCGGGGCAGCAGCGAGCCGGCGGGCGAGCGCCGCCCCGGCGCGCGAGATCGCGACCAGCGCCACGCCAGCCCGCAGCCCTCCGTCCGGCGCGTGCCGGCTCCCGACCCGTTCGGCGGCTCCCGGATCGCCCGACCCGGGCGGCCGCGTCGTCGCGACAGGTGACGTGCCTTCGGCAACACCTGGAACCGGTGCGTTTGCCGGCCTCAGCCCTGCCTCGGACCGGCCCAGACTGTCGACGCTCATGGCCCTGTTTCCGTTTCCGAGCCGGGGTCCGACACCGTGTGCGGCGGATGTGTCGGCCCCGATCCCGTCGGCTGATTCGTCGACACGCCGACCGACCCGTCGACCTCCGTGGCCGCCCCTGTTTCCGCTCGGGAAGCCGGCGTGATCCGGGGACCGCGGCGCCGCTTCGCCCCGCGGATGCGCTCGGCCCGAGGCAGGCGCGAGGTGCGGAAGGCGTGGCTGTAGCCCTCGTGGTAGAGGTGTGAGCGCTCCCCGGCGGCGCGGCTCCGGATGGCGGGGTCGACCGCGGCGCCGATCAGGATCAGCGCCTGCTTGGTCAGGCCGGCGCCGCGCACCAGCCCCACCAGCTCGCCGAGCCTGCCGCGCAGCACCCGCTCCTCCGGCCAGGTGACCCGGTAGGCCACCGCGACCGGCGTCTCCATCGACCAGCCGGCGGCCGCCAGCTCCTCGACGATCGTCTCGACCGCGGTGGCGCTGAGGAACAGGCAGAGGGTGCCGCCGGCCGCCGCGACGCGGCGCAGCCGCTCCGCCTCCGGCACCGTCGTGCGGGTGGGCACACGCGTCATCACCACCGTCTGGGCGATGTTGGGCACGGTCAACTCGGCGCGCAGCGCCGCGGCGGCGGCGAACGCCGACGAGACGCCGGGGATGATCTCGTAGTCGACGCCCGCGCGCTCGAGCGCGACCAGTTGCTCGTGGAGCGCGCCGTAGAGCGAGGGGTCGCCGCTGTGGACGCGGGCCACGCGCTTGCCCTCGGCGACCGCGCGCAGCATCAGCTCGATGATCTCGGGCAGGGAGAGCGACGAACTGCCGTGGAGCTCGGCGCCGGGCCGCGCGTAGCCGCAGATCGCCGGGTCGACGAGCGAATCGGCGTAGATGACGACGTCCGCCCCGGCGAGCCAGCGCGCCCCGCGCACCGTGATCAGATCCGGCGCGCCCGGCCCGGCGCCGATGAACGCTACGCGCCCGCGCGGCGCCGCCAACCCATCACCCATCGGCCTGCCTCGCTCGCTCTCCGGGCGACCCCACGCACCGCCCACGGATCCACGCCAGCTTCTCACCCATCAGCCTGCCTCAGCCCCACCGCGCCCGGGGCTCGTGTTGTTCGCCGCCATCGCCGCCCGACCTGCCTGCGGGCGGGCGGGCGAATTCGAGTAGCTCGCGACGTCGCGGGCCGGGCCGGTGGAGCTCGACACGGCGCCCGGGCGCACGATCAGCAGCGAGAAATAGTCGATCGGCCGGCCCCGCAGCGACTCGACCTCGCGCACCACATCGGCCTCCGGCCGCCCGACCCGGCGCACCCAGACCGCGTGCTCGGTCAGGCCGAGCTCCCTCAGGAGGTCGAGCACCGCGTCGAACGCCCGCGCCACCTTCAGCAGCACGACGGTATCGTGGGCGGCCAGCGCCGCCCGGATCGCGGCCGGGCCGCGTGTGGCCGGCACGATCGCGAGCGACTCGTCCCCGAGCGCGAGCGGTTCCCCGACGAGCGCGGCCGCGGCGAACGCCGAGGGCACCCCCGGCTCGACCTCGACCCGCGGCGCGCACCGGCCCGGGGCGGCCGCGTACCCGGCCGCCAGCTCCCGGCGGAGGTACTGGAACGTGCTGTAGAGGCTTGGGTCGCCCTCGGTGATGAAGGCGCAGTCCTCACCCGCGCCGAGGTGGCGCCTGACGGTCTCGGCCGCTGCACGCCACGCCGTTTCCCAGGTGTCGCGCTCGGATCCGACCGGGAAGAGCAGCTCGACCACCCGCTGCCGCGCCGGGTCGAGGTGCGGCGCGGCGATGGTGAGCGCATAGCTCGTGGCACCCGGCCGCGCAATGGGCGCGAAGACCGTGGCGGCCGCTTGGAGCCGTCGCAGCGCCCGCAGCGTGATCAGCTCAGGGTCGCCCGGTCCCAGCCCGATCCCCACCAGCGTCCCCGGGGTCGCGCCGCTCAACCCGCCCCCTCCGGCCGCTCGGCGCGCACGACGAAGACGGGGTTGAGCGCGGCCAGCCGGGTCAGCCCCGCCACGTCGCTGCCGCGGCTCACGCTCACCTGCGTCACCTCGACCGTCCAGGCCTCGCGCAGGGCGGTCAGCGTCGTGGCGAGGTGCTCGAGCGTGGCGAGGTTGAGGACGAGCGTGCCGCCCGGCCGCAGCCGCGCTGCGACGGTTGCCAGGATCGCGTCGAGGCGACCGCCCGTGCCGCCGACGAAGACCGCGTCCGGTGTCGGCAGACGATGCAGCGCCGCCGGCGCCTCGCCCGCCACGACGTGGAGGTTGGGCGAGGGGAAGCGCGCCAGGTTCTGTGCCAGGTATTGCCGCTGCTCGGGGTCGCGCTCGACCGCCCAGACGGCGCCGCGCTCGCCCACGAGCGCCGCCGCCTCGATCGCCACCGAGCCCGAGCCGGCGCCCACGTCCCAGACCGAGTCCCCCTCGCCCGGCGCGAGCTTCGCTAGGCTGACGGCGCGCACCTCCGCCTTCGTGATCTGCCCGGCCCGGTGGGCGTAGGCGGTGTCGGGTCGCCCGGGGGCGAGTCGGCGGCGGGGTGGCCACCGGCGCAGCACGACGACGAGGTTGAGCGGGTCGAACCGCTCCGGCCAGCGCGCCAGCGCCGTCAGCGCCGTCTCGACGTGCCGCTCGGCCGGACCGCCCAGCCGCTCGAAGACGTGGGCGGGCGCATCCTCGATCCCCGCCTCGAGCAGTGCACCGGCGACTGCCTGCGGCGTGTTCGTCTCGTCCGTCAGCACTGCCAGCTTCGTCGCGCCCTGGGCCGCGGCCATGCAGTCGCGGATCGGACGACCATGGGCTGAGAGGATGCGCGCGTCTTGCCAGCCGAGGCCGAGGCGCGCGAAGGCGAGCGCGACCGAGCTCGGCGCGGGCAGCACGCGCACAGCCTCCCGTCCGTAGCGCGCCGCCAGCCGCGGCGCGATGCCGTGCAGGCACGGGTCGCCCGAGGCGAGCACGACGATCCGGCGGCCGGCGCGGCGAGCGGTGTCGAGCGCGGCGAGCGCG
>JBHOQZ010000746.1:0-1602 GCA_042408635.1 Chloroflexota bacterium | reverse complement strand
CAGGGGCGGGAGCGGGCGCCGCCGGCGCGGGCACACTGCAGCCGGCCGCGAACGCGCCGAGGCCGAGCAGGGCCGAGAGTCGCAACCATTCGCGGCGGCTGCGGCGCAAGGGGTAACCGGGTTTCCTCGGGGGCAGCGCGTCGTGGACCACCGTCTGTCCTCCTCGGGGTGGTGTGAACGGGCGACGCGGGGGTGATGCCGGCGCATTATAGCCGACGGGCGGCACGACCCCCATTTGACACCGCTGCGCGGGCGCGGCTAGACTCGGGGGAAGTGCCGCGCGGCTGCGGTGGGGAGATTGCAGTCGATGAAGACTCTACAGACGGCTGACGAGGTTCGCCGCGCCTTTCTCGAATACTTCGAGGAGAAGGGGCATCTCATCTACCCCAGCTCCTCGCTCGTGCCCGAGGACGACCCGACGCTGCTGTTCACCAGCGCCGGCATGGTCCAGATGAAGCCGTTCTTCCTCGGGCTGAAGCCCGCCCCAGCGCGCCGGCTCGTCACCGCCCAGAAGTGCTTCCGCACCGTCGACATCGACGTCATCGGCAACGAGCGCACCCTCACCTTCTTCGAGATGCTGGGCAACTTCTCCGTCGGCGACTACTTTAAGGAGGGAGCGATCAGCTTCGCCTGGGAGCTGGTCACCGAGCGCTTCGGCTTCGACCCCGAACGCCTCTGGGTGACGATCTACCCCACCGACGAGGAAGCCTATCGGGTCTGGACCGAGGTGATCGGCTTTCCGGCCGAGCGCATCGTCCGTCTCGAGGACAACTGGTGGAGCGCGGGCGATACCGGCCCTTGCGGCCCCGACTCCGAGCTCTACTACGACCGCGGCTGGGAGCACGGCTGCGGCCGTCCCGACTGTCGGCCCGGCTGCGACTGCGAGCGCTACCTCGAATTCTGGAACCTCGTCTTCATGCAGTACAACCGCGAGGACGACGGCTCGCTTACCGACCTGCCGACGCAGAACATCGACACCGGCCTGGGGCTCGAGCGCACCTCGATGCTGCTGCAGGGCGTGAAGTCAGTCTACGAGACCGACCTCTTCCGAGCGATCATGCGCCGTGGGGAGGAGCTGGCGGGCGTGCGCTACGGCGAGGATCCGCGGGTCGACTTCTCCCTGCGCGTGATCGCGGACCACAGCCGCGCCATCGCCTTCCTGGCGTCCGACGGCGTGCTGCCGGGCAGCGAGGGGCGCGGCTACGTGCTGCGCCGCATCCTGCGCCGGGCGGTCTGGCACGGGCGGCTGCTCGGCCTGCAGACCGGCTTCCTGCGCGAGAGCGCGAACGCGGTGATCGACCTGATGGGCCACGCCTACCCCGACCTCGTCCAGCGCCGCGACTACATCCTGAACGTGGTCGGCCATGAGGAGCGCCGCTTCGGCGAGACGCTCGAGGTCGGGCTGAAGCTGCTGGGCGAGGTGATCGAGGCGGTGCGCGCCCGCGGCCAGACGACGATCCCCGGCGCCGAGGCGTTCCGCCTCCACGACACCTACGGTTTCCCGATCGACCTCACCGTCGAGATCGCCGAGCGGGAGGGGCTCGCGGTCGACCGCGCCGGCTTCGATGCCGCCATGGAGCGCCAGCGCCAGATGGCGCGCGA
>JBHOQZ010000745.1:0-3516 GCA_042408635.1 Chloroflexota bacterium | reverse complement strand
CGCGGCCGGCACAGCGGCGACCGGCGACGCGGCCGCCGGCGCGACCGGGGCGGCCGTCGGTGGCGGCGCGGGTGCCGGGGCGCCACCCTGGCCACAAGCTGCCAGCAGCGTGGCGCCGGCGCCCAGCGAAGCGAGCTCGAGCAGGCGGCGGCGCGAGATGCGGTGATCGGGCGCGCGTCTGGCGGAATCGTCCCCCTCAGTCCTCGGCTGAAGCATCGCCATCCCTCCCGGATCCGCGACTCGGGCCCGGGGCACAGGGCCCGAGAAACAGCGGGAACCCTCGACCCGGTCGCCGGGCCAGAGGGGGGGCGCGCGCGAAAGGTGCAGGGAAACGGCTGAAAACCACCGGCGCGGTTCCCGGGCACCGTTCGCCTCTCGCCCCCGAGCCTCGGGGCGCTGGGTCAGCTCCCGTTCATCCGCTCGCTGCGTCTCCTGCCGCGGCCCGTCAGCCGACGGGTGCGGCCCGGCTGCTCTGGGAGGATCCGCCCGGGCCGGGCGGCAGCACGCCGGCGCATCGGATGCGCGGGCGCGGTACACACGGCGTCGACGTTCCGATCAGCACCCTGACCCGATCAGGGTGCGAGGGCAGCTTGGTCGGAGCTGCGCCGGAAACCCTGGTTGGGCCGGCTGGGCCGGGAGCGGCTGCCTGCCGCTGGTGGCGCGAACCGCTTGGCCGAGTGCAGTCCAAACCGCCTGCGCCGATGGTGAGGGTGTAGTGTAGGCAGCCGCCTGCCCGCTGTCAAACCGGTGTGCGGGTCGGGTCCGCCTGGATGCCGGTGAGCCGTCCCCCGATTGCCCGGTGGGTCCAGGCGGTACCCCCGGCTTGGCCCGATCTGCGCCCCGCACCGGTCCCCCGAGCTGCCGAGACCGCGCCCCAGGGCATCGGCCTGTGGCCGATGCGGCTCCTGCGGCGTCCCGCAGGCGGGTATGCATCTTGCCTGCTGGCAGATGGCGGTGGTCCGGTCGCGGCGTCGGGTGGCGGTCGCGCGTCGACGTCGACGTGCTGTGGCCCAGCCACCGACCGGACGAACCCATCGCGATTGCCGTGCGGAGGGGTGGGTAGCGTTGACAGGAGCGACGCGTGCCGAGACCTCGATCCCGGCGAGGCAGCAAGACCGGGCCCGGGCCAACTCGGCCGGGCACGGCTCCCCGATCAGGCGGCTGCCCGTGCCCGCGCGCCTGGCCGACCTGGTGGCCTCGCTGCCGGCCGCCGCGCTCGCGGTCGGGCTGCTGGCGTTCGCGTTGCACCTGCCGTTCGCCGCGCCCGTGCCCGCCAACTGGGACTCGGTCCAGTTCGCGCTGGGGATCGAGCGGTTCGACCTGGCCTCGCACCAGCCGCATCCGCCGGGCTACCCGCTCTATATCGCGCTCGGGCGGCTGCTCACGCCGCTTGCCGGCGACCCCAACGCAGCGCTGGTCTGGCTGAGCCTGCTCGCCGGCTCCGCGGCGGCGGCGCTGCTGGTCGCGCTCGGGACGTGGTGGATCGGCAGCCGCGCCGGCGGGGTGGCGGCCGGCACGCTCTTCGCGGTGTCGCCGCTCGTCTGGTACTACAGCGTCGTCGGATTGACCTACGCGGTCGAGGCCGCGCTGACGCTGGCGGTGGTGCTGCTCCTCTGGCGGCTCGCCGAGGGCTGGGGCGACCCGGGCCGGCTCGCGCCGCTCTCGGGGCTGCTGCTGGCGGTCGCCGGGGGTGTGCGCCCCTCTACCCTGCTCTTCCTGCTGCCGCTCTGGCTGTACGCGCTCTGGCGGGCAGGGGTGATGGCGAGGGGGAGCCGCCGGCGCCCCCTCCTGCGCGGCGTTGGCGCGCTCGTGATCGGCTGTCTGCTCTGGGGCGCGCCGCTCCTCGCGCTGGCAGGTGGGCCGGCGGCCTACCTAGCTGCCTCGGCGCGGCTGGCCGCGATCGCGGGCAACAGCTCATCGCTCCTGGCACGCGGCCCCGTCGCGCTGGCCGAGAACGCTGCCTTCGCCGGACCGGCGCTGGGCCTGGGACTGAACGTCGTGCTCGCGCTGGTCGTCGCCTGGTGGGTGCCGCGCTGGCGGCCGGCGTGGGACGGTGCGCGTTGGCGCTTCGCCGCGCTCTGGACGCTGCCGGCGCTCATCTTCTTCCTCGGCGTCCACATCGGCCAGGCGGGGTATCTGCTCCTCGTGCTGCCGGTGGCCTATCTGCTGGCCGGTGAGACGATCGCGCGGCTGGCGGCGCCGGGTGGCGCGCCCGGCGCCGTGCCGCGGCGGGCTGTGCTGCTGACCGCGCTGCCGGCGCTGCTCTCGGCGCTCGTCTTCCTGCGCTCGCCCAACGACCTGACGGCGCCGTTCCTGGCCGAGCACGCCGCGTTCTGGCGGGGTGTCGTCGCAGAGGTGCGGTCGACCGACACCGCGCGCGGCGTCGTGCTGACTGGGCCCCGCGCCTGGGAGAGCTTCCGGCTGGCCGGCTATCTGCTCCCCGAGCGCGACGTGCGGGCGCTCGGGGAGGCGATCCGGCCCCCCGGCGTGCCCGTGCCGGTGGGTGGTGCCGGCGTGTCGGGAGCGGGCCCGAGCGGTTCGGTGGGCGAGGTCTTCCGCGGCCGCGACCATAGCTCGACCTACGGCGCCTTCCTCGACGGCGCCCCGGCGCGGCCGGTGCTGCGCTTCGAGGCGCCGGTCGACACGCTGATCGTGCTCGACGAGTCGGCGCGGCGGCTCCTGCCCGGGTCGATCACCTGTGAGTCGCTGCCGATGACCGAGCGGCGGGGCATCTGGCGCTGCAGCCTGCCCGTGCCCACCACCATGAGCCTTCGTTAATGTAGAGTGGGCGGTTCATGCTCGGCTGCCAGCGCCAGGGGCCCGAATCTATGCGGCAGAAGCCAAGCCGGCTGATGCAAGGTGCGGAACTACTGCGGGCGTTCTTGTCGGCCGGCCGATGGAGGTTGCGGAATAATGCGGTGAGGCGATCGGCGGGCTGAAGCGCGCGCGATGTGACGCGTTCGCCGCGTCCGCCCGGGGTGAGCCGCGAGCAGCACCCACAGCAGCGCCGCCGCGTCCGCCACGTCTGCCCGGCCGCCCGAGGGTGATGGACGTTGCGGAATTAACGCGGGGAATGCGATCGGCGGGACCAAGCCGGCGCGACGGGGCGATCCCGCCGCGTCCGCCCGGTCGCCCGGGGGTGAACCCCCGGGCTGGGGCTGCGAAGCCGGCTTCAGCCGGCTGGCCGATCGCGCCTCAGCCCGCTGCAGCGGGCTTGGCAATGCGGGCGCGGGGATTCTGGAGGGTGCGGCGTCAAGGCATGGCTACGGTCGGCGGGCTGATGCACGGTGCGGAAAGCGTGCGGGTAGTGCCGCCGGCCGGCCCAAGCCGGCTCACGGGCGCCCGTCCTAGCCCCCGGAGCCGCGCGGGGGTGATGGCGATGGCCGAATGAGCGCGGGGATGCCGCCGGCGGGCTGATGCTCGCCGGGTACCCGCGTGCGGGTTGGGCCGCGCGCCGGCCGCGTCCTGCCTGGGCGCGGGCTTGGGCCCGCCGGCGCGACTGCCCGACCTCTTTCC
>JBHOQZ010000744.1:0-5305 GCA_042408635.1 Chloroflexota bacterium | reverse complement strand
GGCGGCCGGCGCAGCGGGCGCGGCCGCCGGCGAGGCCGCCGGAGCCGGCGCGGGCGTGCCGCCGCTGCAGGCAGCCAGCAGCAGCGCCAGCAGCGCGAGGATGCCGAGACGTGCGCCTGGGCCATGGGGGTGCGCGTTCAGACCGCGAGGTGACATCGACAACCTCCTGCGTGAGCGAACCACCGCCGGCCGGGGACGGCCCCTCCCGCGGCGCGCCCATTTTACCACCCGACCCGGCCGGGATCGGAGCCACGCCGCCTGCGTTACCTTCTCGCGTTTCCACCGTCTCTCAACCGGGGACACGCGCGGAGACCGCCAGCAGGCACCCGCCCTGCAGGGGCGTGGGCGGGCCGCGCGTGCCCCGACCGGTCCGCGATAGCAGGCGGGCGCCCGCAGGGGACCGAAAGGAGACTGCATTGGCGTCGAAAAAGAGTGCAGGCGAGGCCCTGCGCGCACACAAGAAATACTGCACCTGGTCGAGCTGCTTCTGAATCGCCTCCTCAGGACTTGAATTCCCTAGTTGGCTCGCCTGCAACTCGTCTGCGCTATAGCTACTATGCTCGACGGAGGAGATTTGGCATGCGTCGATGGCTGATGGGGGGCGTGACGACCGGAGCGGTCGCACTCGGCCTGCTGCTCGGATCGCTCGAGGCGGGCGGTCCGGCGCTGCTTGCGGCGCAACCCCTGACCGGACCGTCCGCCCAGGCGGGCGGCTCGCTCGAAGAGCTGGCCACGCGGCTGCTGTCGCCCGGCTACACCGGGCCCGGCGGTGAGACGAGTCCCATCCAGCTCCTGCCCGGCCAGGTGGCCGGTGGCCTGCCGCCCGGCATCCAGAACCCGCCCAACGCGCGCGTGATCGGCAGCGCCGTGCGCGCCGGCAGCATCTACGGCTCGGGCAAGAGCGTCGACGTGATCTACGACGCGCCCGGCTCGGTCACCAGCCTCGTCAACTTCTATCAGCAGTCGCTCACCGGCGCCGGCTGGACGACGCCCACGGGCTACACTGGCAGCGGACAGGGTGGCTTCCAGCCAACCACCACCACGGCCTACCGCTACTACTGCCACACCGCGACGGGCAGCTCGCTGTCGCTGACGATCTACGGCCGGCGCAACGCACCCAACGACGTGCGGTTGAACGTGATGGTGAGCAACAGCAGTCAGCAGCCGGGCCCCTGCGGCAGCAAGGAGATCTCGGCAGCCTACCCCGGCGCCAACAACGTGCTGCCAGAGATCACCCTGCCCGAGAACATCAACGTTTTTCTCAACAACGGCGGCGCCTACTACCCGGCCACCGCGAGCGGCGGCGCCGTCACCCCCACGGTGGTCGACACGACCCAGACGTCGGATGCGACCGCCGAGACGAGCCTGAGCGCGGCGGAGCTGCTCAAGCTGGTCGAGCCGCAGCTCTACAAAGCAGGCTGGACGCGCAAAGACGGCAAGTCCGACGGCAGTCTCGTCTGGGCTAGCTACAACCTGCCCAACCAGAAGGACGGCTCTGGTTTCCTCTACATCACCGACGCGCCCGGGCAGAACCGCCGCACCCTGTTCCTGCGGGCCGAGTTCCCCGCCCCGCCGGGCACCCTCCCCTACGGCGCTCCCGGCTCGCAGCCGGTGCCGGTGCCCGCGCCGTCACCGGTGCCGCCCGCCTCGAACCTGCCGGCCGCGCCCCAAGGTGTGCCGGCGATCCCGCAGCCGCCGAGCGCACCCGCGCCCCAGACGCGGTAGCATCACCTGTCCTGCCCCGGGCGGCGGGCTGGCTGGTCAAGGGAACCCCGCTGCACCGGCTTCCCCCGGGGGCCGCTGCAGCGGGGTTTCGCGCTCCGCGCTCGCGGGGTCAGCCGGCCCTCGGACATACCGATCGATCAGCTCAGCCCGCTCAGCTCTCGACAACACCAGCGCGCTACCTCCAGCCGATCGTCGTTTGCGTGCCCGGCGCGGCGCGCCTGCTCGCACCCTCCGGGCCATACCGGCCCAGCAGTTAGCGACCGCGGCACCCGGGGGCCCGCAGCCCCGTCTGGCATGGAATCGAGGCCGGCTGGGGGCCGATCTCTACGATCCCGAAGCCGACGCGAGCCGGGTCGGCAGGGTTCGCCGACCCGGCTCAGCGTGACGCTCGCCGTGCGCCGACGGGCGTTCGCCGTGGCAGGACCTACGGCGCGAGCTGGCGCAGTGGCCCCTGATCGGGGGCGAAGTTGCTCGTGTTGAGCACCTGGATGCCGGCGGTGTGGTCCCCGTTGAACGGCGTCACGGTGGCGGGGCAGCCCGCCTTCCGGGCGTCGTCGGGCGAGTTGAACCAGAGCCCCAGGTGGAAGGTGTGGATCGGCTGGAACTGCGGGTTGGTCGAGGCGTCGGGGAACTGGCCGCCGCTGTGGACGACGGGAGCCCGCTCCGAACCAGGCGCGACGGCGAAGGTCTCGATGTTGAAGCGACCGATGTAGCGCCCGTAGCCGTGGCCGCTGTTGTCCGTCTCGAGGTCGCCCTGGTACCAGGAGACACCGAACGGTGGGTTGGGCACCTGGAGCACGAACAGGTCGAACTCGGTGTTGGGCGGCAGGCCGCTCGCATCGACCAGCATCACCTCAACCGGCCCAACTGACACGATCGTGACCGACGCCGTGGCGTTGGGCAGGCAGTTGGCGCCCACCACGGCGCCGGAGCGCACCATGTTGAACGTGATCCGCCGGGTCGCCGCCGCCACCGGCACGGTGACGACGAGCGCCGCGATGACACCGACGAGCAGCGCGAGCCAGAGCCAGCAACGCCCCCTGAGTTGCGTGCGCATGTGCATTCTCCTCAACCGCTTCGGCCCGGCCCGGCCTAGAAGAAGTAGCCGTAGAGGTCGATCACCACGTCGAGCGACAGCGTGCTGAAGACCGCGATCGTGCCGTAGCCCGGCGGGGAGCCGGAGGGCGCCACTGACACGGTGGCGAAGTTGTAGGCGGGCGAGGTCACAGGGTTGAGCGTCGAGGCGAGCGGGCGGTTCGCGTCGGTGATGTTGCCGGGGAAGACCGTCACGTACCCCTGGCCCGGCGAGCCGACCACGGTGACATTGCAGAAGATGCCGCTGATGTCGGGCGGCACCGTCAGGGTGGCGTTGCCCTGCGGAAAGGTCTTGCCGTTGATGAGGAAGCGGCGGGTGGTGTTCACCGTGACCGGACCGGGCGTGATCGGGTTGCCGGTCGCGCCGTCGTAGCCCGTCGTCACGGCGCCGTCCCCGGTCCGGCGCGTGTCGACGACCCGGGTGGGCGGCACGAAGAAAATCGCCGCCGCCAATTGATCGGCCCGCGCCGGCCGCGCCTCGCCAGCTGCGGCGCCCAGCCCGAAGGCGGCTAGCGCCCCCGCGGCGCCGGTCAGCACGCCGCGGCGGCTGGCCCGGTGGATCGCGGCGGCGTCGAGTGCCGCCGGCAGGGCGGCAGGTCGCTCCGTCGGCGGGCGACCGGCGCGCAATCGCTCGAGCGCGCGTTGCTGCTCGTCGACGCGGCTGCGCAGCGCCTCCAGCTCGGCCAGGATCCGCTGCATCTGGGTTCCGTCCGGCATACCCTCTCCGCTCCTTAATCCCCCACCCCGCGCCCGAGCCGCCTCGTCGCGGGCAGAACACGCCCACCACCGCGAAGCCCGGCGCGCCGGCTCGGGGCAAGTCGACCGGAGCGCTAGGATCGTCGCCCCAGCACAGTAGCACGCGGTCCGCCTGCCTGGCAATAGGCGGCCGGGGCCCGCGTCACCTCCCGAGTCGGTTGCCGCCGTCGGCGGCCGGGGCCGGCCCGGGTCGCGACAGACCGCAGTTGGAAGCCTCGACGCCCCCGAGCGGGGTCGGGGCCGACCCCGACCCCGGCGTCTCGGCGGGGAAGACTAGCCCGCACCGAGGGACCAAACGCAGCACCCCGGACCGACCGGGATCGGTCCGGGGTGCCTGCTCCACGCGTGGGCGGGCGGGCGTCAGCGATAGACGACGTCGTTGACGACGGCGCCGAGCGGCTGCCCGTTCTGGCTGGTAATCACCACCGCACCCCGGAAGGTCGGCGGCAACTGCTGGACCGACGGCAGGTAGTAGGTGGCGCTGCCGTTGGCCGCGATCGAGTCGTTGATCGAGCCGACCGGCTGGCCGGCGTCGGAGAAGAACTGGAGCGACACCTGCGCCGCCTGGCCACCCAGGTTCTGCACCTGGATGCCCGAGCTGTAACCGTCAACGCCCTTGAAGACGATCGGTGCGATGAGCGTCGTCGCGCCTGTCGCCAGCGCGGTGTAGGTCATCGCGGTGCCGAGCTGGTACTTCGTCTGGTTTACCACGCCCGCCAGCGGCTGCTGGTTGTCGCTGGTGACGACGGCCGAGCCGACGAAGTCGTTGGGCAGCCCCGGCGCGGCAGGGGTGAAGAAGGTGCGGCTCTCGCCCGGGGCGAGCTGCGCCGACTCGGTCGCCGCGATGCCGGTCTGGCCCGAGGCGGTGTAGTCGACGCGCACCGTCGTCGGCTGGTTGCCCACGTTCTGCACCTGCAGGCCGGTATCCCAGCCGTTGTGCGCCTTCATCAGGAGCGGCGCTCGGATCGTCGCGGCCGCCTGGCTGCCGTAGATGCCGGTGTAGGCCATCGCGGCGGCGTTGCCGGTGTTGGTCATCGTCACCACCGCCGCCAGCGGCTGCCCGTTGGTCGAGGTGATGACCGCGCCGCCGACGAAGTTGTCGGTGAGCTGCGGCGAGGCGGACTGCGCGAAGACGCGCACCCCACCAGGCGGGATCGAGGCCGTCTCGGTCGCCGTCGCGCCGCCCTGGGCAGGATCCGACGAGCGGTAGGTGAGCGTGACCTCGGCCGGCGCCGTGCCGATGTTCTGCACCGCCACTTCGGTGCTCCAGCCCGAGTAGCGCCGGAAGAGGAGCGGCAGGTAGACCGTGTTGGCCCCCGGCGCGCCCGTCACCGCCGACGAGACCCCTTCGTACGACATCTCGTCGAGGCCCTGCCGCTGCAAGCGCACCGTGGCCGCGAGCGGCTGCTGGCCGGTCAGAACGGCCGCGCCGACGAAGCCCGGCGGCACGTTCGTCACCACCGCCCCACCGTTGGGCGGCAGGTTGAGCGTCTCACGCGGGCCGGTGCCGTCGACCCCGATGTACTGCACCTGGACCGTGTTCGCTTGCGGCGAGGCGTTGAAGACCGTGTAGGCGCTCGTCACGCCGTTGGCCCCACCGGCTAGGTACGGCAGGAAGACGATCGGCGCCGGGTTCGGGGTGGCGTCGTACGAGCCCGATTCGGCCCGCGTCGGCGCGCTCGCCGGCGCTGGCGCCGGCGCGGGGGCCGGACCCGGCGCGGGGGCGGGC
>JBHOQZ010000743.1:0-3345 GCA_042408635.1 Chloroflexota bacterium | reverse complement strand
TGCGGCCGGCGGCGCTGCTCCCGGTCATCGTGGGCTTCGCGCCGCTGTTCTTCCACCCCAGATCGATCGAGCCGTTCGCGCTGGCGCCGGCGCCGGCGGAGGCGCTCCTGCTGGCGCTGGTCGTGGCGGTCGCCCTCAACGCCGTGCTCGCGCGGCGGTTCGGCCTGCCGGCGGCGTTTCGCCTGCCGCCGGGCAGTGGCTGGTCCCCGCTCGACCTGGCGCCGCTCGGCTTCATCGCGCTGGGAGCGCTCACGCTGGCGGCCGCGGTACAGCCGCGCGAGGCGCTGCGCGAGTTGCGCACGGTGATCGTCGAGCCGGCGCTGTTCTACTACCTGTGCCTCGGCCTGCTCCGCACGCGGGCGCGGCTCCTGTGGCTACCGCTGGCGGTCGTCGCGGCCGCGGTCGCGCTCGGCCTCTGGGGGATCGGGCAGTACATCGTCACCGGCAGCGACATCGAGGCCGAGGGGGTGCGCCGGATGCGCTCGCTCTACCCCTCACCCGTGAACTTCGGGCTGCTGCTGGGGCGGGCGGTGCCGCTGACGGCCGCCCTCGCGCTGCTCGCGTTCCCCAGCGTGGCCGGTTCGAGGGTGGGCGGGCAGGTCGCCGGGCGCGCCGCGCTCTGGGCAGCGTGCGCGCTGCTGGGCGCCTGCCTGGTGCTCAGCTTCTCCCTCGGCGCCTGGTTCGGCGCGGCCGCCGGGCTGCTGGTTGTGGCGGCGACGCTCGGGCGCCGGGGCCTGCTCGTCGCGGCCGCGACGGCGGGTTTCCTCCTCGTGCTTCTGGCCGCGCTGGCCGGGGTGCCGCGCGTCGCCAACCTGCTCACACTCGCAGGTGAGAGCACGGCCCAGCTCCGGCTGCTCCTCTGGCAGTCGTCGCTCGCCATGCTGCGCGACCATCCTCTCCTGGGCGTCGGGCTCGACAATTTCCTCTACCAGTACCAGTTCGGCGGGCCCGATGGCCGCGGCTACATCCTCGAGGGCGCCTCGCGCGACCCGCGCCTGTCGCACCCGCACAACCTGGTGCTCGACTTCTGGCTGCGGCTCGGCATCCTGGGGGTGCCGCTGCTGACCGCCACGCTCGTCGGCTTCGGCCGCCGCGTCCGCGCCGCGCTCGCCCCGCCGCGCACCGACGCTCCCGACGGTGCGGCACCGCTCGATCCCCTCTCGCGGGCGGCCGTGATCGGGGTGGCGGCGATGATGGTCGACACGGTGGTCCACGGCCTGATCGACAACTCCTATTTCCTGCCCGACCTCGCCACCCTCTTCTGGCTGGGCGTCGCCTACGTGCGCCTCGTCGCGGTGGCGGAGCCGCTGCCCCTGCCTGACGCCTCGGCGCAACCCGCCCATCACCCCGTCGCCTGCCCGAACGGGCAGCCCGTCGCCCGCCCGCGGTCCGGCGCCCCGACCCCGCGCGCCATCTATGATCTGGATGAGCCGGTGAGTGCACGGGGATGAGAAACGGATGAAGACCAACGATGCCGGGCGGACGGAGGGAATGATCCGCGACCTACAAGCCGCGGCTGCCCGTTCCGTCTGCTACCTCACGACGCGCGGCCGCCGGACCGGCCGCCCACACACGATCGAAATCTGGTTTGCCGTCCACGCCGGTCGGCTCTACATGCTCGCCGGGGGCGGCGAGCGCGCCGATTGGCTGCGCAACCTGCGCGCTGAGCCACGCGTCGAGGTGCGGATCGACGCGACGACGTGGCCCGGGCGCGCGGCGGTGGTCGACGAGCCGGCGGAGGACGCACTCGCCCGGCGTCTTTTGGCCACGAAGTACCAGGGCTGGCGCGAGGGGGCGCCGCTGAGCTCCTGGGCGCGGACCGCGCTGCCGGTCGTCGTCGAGTTCGACGCGTCCGCCTCCGCAGCCGGGCCCGCCCGCGAGACGCGTGGCTGAGCCGGCCGCGCCGCCACTACCCAAACGGCTAGGTTGCCCCCTCCGCGAACGGCTGATGGCCCCGACGGTCCGCGGTTGTACCCTGGTTGCAGAGGGGGCGGCACCCGACGGCGGACCACCCCGGGCAACAGGAGGCACCGAGACCCATGAGCGAGACCACCACCCAGCCGCGCGGCATCCTGGCCGCGCTCTCCGAGGAGCTAGCCGGCGCCGTCGAACGGGCCGGTGGCAGCATCGTCCGCGTCGAGGCGCGCCAGCGCCAGTCCGCCACCGGCATCGTCTGGAGCGGGGACGGCCTGATCCTGACGGCCGACCACGTCGTCGAGCGCGACGAGGACATCCGCATCGGCCTGCCCGACGGCCGCACTATGCCGGCGCGGCTGGCCGGGCGCGATCCCGGCACCGACCTCGCGCTGCTGCGCGTCGAGGCGAGCGGGCTTGCGCCGATCGCGCGCGGCGCGGCGCCCCGAGTCGGCCACCTCGTCCTCGTCGTCGGCCGGCCGGGAGACCGCCCCAGCGCCACCCGCGGCGTCGTCAGCATCATCGGCGGTCCGGCCCGCACGCGGCGCGGCGGCATGCTCGACGGCTTCATCTGCACCGACGCCACCATGCTGCCCGGTTTCTCGGGCGGGCCGATGATCGACACCGAGGGCCGGCTGGTCGGGCTGGCGACCTCGCACTTCGGCATGGGTTCGGGCGGCTTCGCCCTTCCGGTCGAGACGCTCGACCGGGTCGCGACCCAGCTCGCGCGCGGCGGCAAGGTGCGCCGCGGCTACCTCGGCATCAGCGGGCAGGTCGTCCAGCTCCCGCCGGCGCTGCGCCAGGTGCTGGCGCTCGATCAGGCGAGCGGGCTCCTCGTGCTGGGCACCGACCCGAACGGCCCGACCGCCCAGGCGCTCGTCATCGGCGACATCGTCCTCAGCTTCGCCGGACAGCCCGAGACCGACCACGACGCGCTCCAGGCGCTCCTGCGCGACGAGCAGGTCGGCCGCCCGGCGGTGTTGCGCGTGCTGCGCGCGGGCGAGCCCCGCGACGTCACCGTCACGGTGGCCGAGCGGGCCTGACCCGGCCGGCGCCCGGCGATCGGACCGGGACCGGCACCCACCGCACCGATCCCGCCACCCCCAGCGGCGGCGAGGCGGGGTGCGTGGCGATAACCTCGAACAGGTGGCGACAACCTCGACAGAAAGCAGGCTCCCCCGATGGCAGCAACGTTCTCCTCCTTGATCCTCGACTCGCTACGCGGCGAGGTGGAAGCGCTCGCCGCGCGGCTGCGCCGGAGCGTCGTCGTCGTGCGCAGCGGCGCCGGCGTGACACGCTCGGGTCTGCGGCTCGCGCCGACCGGCGCCGGCTCGGGCGTCGTCTGGCGCGCCGACGGCCTCATCGTCACCAACCACCACGTCGTGGCGCGCGGCGACGCCGCCGAGATCGAGCTGTCCGATGGACAAATAG
>JBHOQZ010000742.1:0-3489 GCA_042408635.1 Chloroflexota bacterium | reverse complement strand
CTGACCGCGACCGAGGCGGCCGCGGCGGCGGGGCAAACCCTCGTGCTCGCCACCATCACGCCGGCGCGGGGCGTGCTGACAGGCGGCATCACCCCGCCGATCGCGCTCAGCTTCGGTGCCGCCGTGCCGGCGCTGCCGCTCGCGCTCGCGGCGCTCGACGCGGCGGGCGACCCCGATCCGCAGCGGCACCTCGACCTGACCCTGTGGACCCTCGCGCCCGATCGGCTCGACCTCGCCCTGCCGTCGGGCGCCGCGCAGACCGTCTACGCCGCGGCGCTCGACGCGCGGACGGCACGGGCGCTGGCTGCCGAACTCGCACCAGCCGACGCGGGGGGCGTGGGCCTGCTGCCGCGGGCCGTGTCGGGCGGGGAGGCGGTGTACCTCACGCGCCTGCGGGCCACACTCGGGCCGGCCGAGCTGGTGGGCGACCACGCGCTCGTGGCGGCGGCCGGCAACGCCGAAGTGGCCTCGGGCCGCATGACGGCGGCTGAGTGGGTGCAGGTGGTGGCGCTCTCGCTGGTACTGCCGCTGGCATGGCTGGCGGCCGGGCTGGGCCAGGCGGGGACGGTTGGGGTGGTGTTCGGCCTGGTGACGCTGGTGGCCGCAATGGTGCCGTTCACGCTGCCGGCGCTGCGCCGCTGGTGGCCGCTGGTGCTCGCGCTGATCTACCTGTCGATCGCGATGCCGGCGGCGCGGGAGGCGGTGCAGCGCAGCGCGCTCGACGTGCCGTACCTGGGCGTGGCGGTGGCGGTCGGCCTCGTGGTGCTCGCGCTCCTCCACGCCCGCCGCCTCACCCCCCGGACCCGCTAAGTGGGGCCCTGGCATGGCTCGCACCAGCAGCCGGGTTCGGCCCGGCCAGCCCCCTAGCTGGCCTGCGTGGCGCGGTCGACGTAGCCCCGCGGCTGGTCAAGCGCGGCTGGTCAAGTAAGGAGGTGGACACGCGATGAGACGGTGGTGGGAGCGGTGGCGACGGTTGGCGCGCACGCTCAAGCGGGAGATTTCTACTGTGTACTTTGTGCTGCGCCACCCTGACACCCCCTGGTATGCGCGCATGCTGGCTGGCATCGTGGTCGCCTACGCGTTCAGCCCGATCGACTTAATCCCCGATCCTGTTCCGTTGATCGGTTACCTCGACGACCTAGTGCTGGTGCCACTTGGGATGGTGCTCGTGCTCCAGCTCATCCCGCCAGGGGTCCTCGTGGAGTGTCGGGCGCGGGCCGCCACGGAGCCGATCGCCGGCCGGTGGGGCGGTTGGTTTGCCGCCGGGGTCATCGTCGTTCTCTGGGTCCTGGTTGCCTGGATCGCTCTTCGCTTCCTCCTCGATCGGGTGGGAGAATAGGCGCCACGTCCCGACGCGGGACGGGTTTCGAATGGCGGGGCTCGCAGCCCCGGCCCGGTCGAGCGTCGCCGCGGTAGGGGCCAGGCTGGCGGCGACGCCCGTGCGGCCCCCCGGCAAGACCGGGCCGCCCGGGAGTCGAGCGTGACCTCTGGTCTTGACTTCCGGCATGTGGCGTATTTGCATGCACGCTAGCCCAGCCATAATGTCGTTGTGTTCGAGTCTGCGCGGCCCCTCGCAGCCCGACCGAGAGCCAGTGGCCGGAGGCTGCGGGGCAGGTCGGGGGAGCGGGCGCGCCAGCGCGGGACCAGGCCTGGTCGTTGCCGGCAGTGGGAGGACGGGATCGAGATGCAGGAGCACGGGAGTAATCCGGCGCGGCAGAGCCTGGCCGACCTGGGCATCGACAACGCGCGCACGATCTGGTGGAACCTGAGCCCGCCTGCGCTCTACGAGCAGGCGATCCAGCGGGGTGAGGGGCTGCTGGCGGCCGGAGGTCCGCTCGTGGTGCGCACCGGCCAGCACACCGGCCGCTCGCCCAACGACAAGTTCATCGTGCGCGAGCCCGGCAGCGCCGACCGGGTCTGGTGGGGGCGGGTCAACCGCCCGTTCGACCCCGAATGCTTCGCGCGCCTGTTCGACCGCGTGCGCTCCTACCTGCAGGGCAAGGACCTCTACGTCCTCGACTGCTTCGTCAACGCCGATTCGCGCTACCGCCTGCCGCTGCGCGTGGTCACCGAGCTCGCCTGGCACAACCTCTTCGCGCGCAACCTCCTCATCCCGGCCACGGGCGACGACCTGCGCAGGCACACACCCGGGTTCACCGTGCTGGACGTGCCCAGCTTCAGGGCCGAGCCCGAGCGCGACGGCACCAACAGCCCCACCTTCATCATCCTCGACTTCGCGCGCCGGATCGTGCTGATCGGCGGCACCGCGTACGCGGGCGAGATCAAGAAGTCGGTGTTCACCCTCCTCAACTACCTGCTGCCGCAGCAGGGCGTGCTCTCGATGCACTGCTCGGCCAACGTCGGACCCGAAGGGGACACCGCGATCCTGTTCGGCCTCTCGGGCACCGGCAAGACGACGCTCTCGGCCGATCCGAGCCGCACCCTGATCGGGGACGACGAGCACGGCTGGAGCGACCAGGGGATCTTCAATTTCGAGGGCGGCTGCTACGCCAAGGTGATTCGCCTCTCGCCGGCCGCCGAGCCGGAGATCTACGCTGCCGCGCACCGCTTCGGCACGGTGCTGGAGAACGTCACGCTCGACATGGCGACGCGGCAGCTCGACCTCGACGACGACTCGCTCACCGAGAACACGCGCGCCGCCTACCCGCTCGACTTCAACCCGAACACCTCGGCCACGGGCCTGGGCGGCCACCCGCGCAACGTGCTGTTCCTCACCGCCGACGCCTTCGGCGTGCTGCCCCCGATCAGCCGCCTGACACCCGAGCAGGCGATGTACCAGTTCCTCCTCGGCTACACCGCCAAGGTCGCCGGCACCGAGCGTGGCGTCACCGAGCCGGAGGCGACCTTCTCGACCTGCTTCGGCGCGCCGTTCCTGGTCCTGCCGCCGACCACCTACGCCGGCATGCTCGGCGAGCGGATCAACCGCCACAGCGCCACGGTCTGGCTGGTCAACACGGGCTGGGCCGGCGGCGCCTACGGGGTGGGGCGGCGCATGCCGATCGGCTACACCCGCGCGATGGTGCGGGCGGCGCTGGGTGGCGAGCTCGCGCGCGTGCCCATGGTCACCGACCCCGTGTTCGGCTTCGCGGTGCCGACGCGCTGCCCCGAGGTGCCCGACGCGGTGCTCCAGCCGCGCGCCACCTGGGCCGACCCCGCGGCTTACGACCGGCAGGCGCGCCACCTCGCGGCCGAGTTCGAGCGCACCTTTGCGCAGTACGCCGACGCCGTGCCCGCCGCCGTGCGGAATGCCGGACCGCTGGCGGCGCGCACCGCGGGGTAGAAGCTACCGATGCCCGCGTCGGACAGGTCCGCTCTTCAGGGCGCGGCGGCCGTTGACGGGGCCGGTGGTCGCCGGCCGCGCCCGTCGCGGCGCGCGCTCCTGCTCGGGCTGGCGCTGCCGCTCGCGCTCGGGCTGGCCGCCTGCGAGCGCCAGGCGGCGCCCGGCGACCCACCGCTCGACGTGGCGGG
>JBHOQZ010000737.1:0-1809 GCA_042408635.1 Chloroflexota bacterium | reverse complement strand
GGCGGCCTCGAGCTCGCGCTCGAGGCGGGCAACGCGCTCCTCGGGGGTCTCGTCGCCCCGTGGGGCGCCCGTCGCCTCGTCGGTCTCCGACGCCGCGGGCGGGGTCGTCTCCTCGTCGAGAACGCGCCCAGTCTCGTCGTTGATCAACTTCGCGCTCCTCCTCCTGCTGAACTAGGTACGGCGACCGGCGCCGGAGGCGGCCGCCCGCCGGCGCGGCAGCCCGCGCCAACCCTGGCGGCCCGCCGGCGGCACGGCGGACGCCATTGCTCATGATACAATCCCGCGGCTCGGGCCGGCGATCGAGGGCGTCGTCGGACCTCGCTGGGGAGGCGGCGGGTTGCCGATCGAGGCGGTGGCGCTCAGCCTGGTCGCGGCGCTGGTCCACGCAGGGTGGAACGCGGCCGCCAAGCGTAGCGCCGAGCCGGGCACGACGCTGCTCGGCATGGCGGTGTTCGGGTTCCTGCTCACCGTGCCCTGGCTGGTGGCGGCGCTGCCGGCGCTACCCGCTGAGATCTACGCACTCGCACTCCTCAGCGGCCTGCTCGAATCGCTCTATGTCGTCACACTCGGCGCTGCCTACAAGCGCTACGACTTCTCGCTCGTCTACCCGGTCGCTCGCGGCTCCGCTCCGGTCTGGATCGCTATCCTGGCCGCGCTGGCGCTGGGCGAGCGCCCCGCCCCGCTGGCGCTAATCGGGATCGGCTGCATCGTCACCGGCATCTACCTCGTCGCGCTGCGCTCCCCACGCGATCTGCTCACCCCGCTGCGCGAGCGCAGCGCCTGGCACTCACTCCTGGTCGGTCTGCTGATCGCCAGCTACTCGGTGGTCGACAAGCGCGGGGTGCAGGGCACCTCTCCCGCGGCCTACCTCGCGCTGGTCTGGCTCTGCACGGTGCTCTGGCTCGTGCCGCTGCGCTTGACGCGGCAGCCGCTGCCGGCGATCGTGCTGCCGGTGCTGACCGACTGGCGGCGCTGCCTGGCAGTCGGTGCCGCCAGCACGCTCGGCTACGGCCTCGTGCTCTGGGCGTTCACGCTGGCGCCGGCCAGCTATGTGGGCGCCCTGCGCGAGAGCAGCGTCGTCTTTGCCGCGCTGATCGGGTGGCTGCGGTTCGGCGAGCGGCTGGGCGGGTTGCGCACGTTCGCCGCGCTCCTGGTCACCTCCGGCGCGGCGCTTGTCGCCCGCAGCTAACCACTCTCCGCCTCGGGAAGCGCGAGAGCCGCAGCCGCGCTCCCAGATCGGGCCCACGCACGGGCGCTCAGCCGCCGGTCGCCACCTGGTCGATCCGCCAGAGGCCGCCCTCAAGCACCAGTGTGAAGCGCTCGGCGACCTGGCGGCGGACCGGCTGCCCGCCGACGCGGTCGGTAGTGTCGACTACCGCATCGACGATTGCCTGCGTCGGCGTCTGCGAGACCACTGCAATCGACACGGGCACGATGCCGACCTTGTCGCGGAACCAACCGCGATAGGTGTTGAGGGAGTAGAGCGAGCGCAGCCGCGCGCTCATCAACTGGTACCCCTCCTGGTAGCGGCGCTGGTCAATGTACTGGTAGTGCAGCCGGATGGTCTCGGCTGGGCCGCTCGCCGGCGCTGCGGCGGTGGGGACCGGGTGGGGTTCAGCGGGCAGCGGCTGAACCGGTGGCGTTGCCCCTGCCGGAGGCAGGGGGGTCGGCCCCGCCCCCGGCTCCGGCCCGGCGTTCGGTCCCCGGTTCGGCTCGGCCTGCGCGAGCGACGGTGGTGGCTCGGCCGTCGGCACGCCCGTCGCTACCGGCGCCGCGGTCGGCGGCGGCGCGGTCGGGGTCGGCGGCGCC
>JBHOQZ010000725.1:0-3956 GCA_042408635.1 Chloroflexota bacterium | reverse complement strand
ATCGATGCCGCGCGCGAGCTCGGGCTCGACCTCGTCTTCACCGTCTCGGCCCGCGCGGCGCCCTCCGGGCTCGTGCTGGCGAGCGCCTACGAGCACTTTGCGGGGCAGATCCTGGCCGGCCTCGACACCACCCCTCTCCGTCGAGGTCGGGGGCAGCGAGGGTGCACATGGCGCCGTGGAGGGCGAGGAGGACGCCGTCGACGGGAGGGGTGGTGTCGAGGCCGGCCAGGATCTGCCCCGCAAAGTGCTCGTAGGCGCTCGCCAGCACGAGCCCGGAGGGCGCCGCGCGGGCCGAGACGGTGAAGACGAGGTCGAGCCCGAGCTCGCGCGCGGCATCGATCACGCCGCCCAGGCTCGTGCGCGTGCCCGTGAGCTCGCGCCGCATCTCCTCGCCGACGAGGATACCCGAGGCGGCGAACTGCGGCATGCCCGTGTAGACGTTCGAGAAGGTATTCGTCTCGTGCGAGAACGCGCCGACCAGGACGCGCATGGCAGCACCTCCGGTTAGCTCGCGGTGCGCGGGTCGAGCGCGTCGCGCAGGCCGTCGCCGACGAGGTTGAAGGCGAGCACCGTCAGCGCGATCGCCAGACCGGGGAAGAGCGCGATGTGCGGGTAGGTGAGGATGTAGGTGCGCCCGGCCGAGAGCATCGAGCCCCAGGCGGGCTCCGGCGGCTGCGCACCCAGGCCGAGGAAGCTCAGCGTCGCCTCGGCCAGGATGTTGCCCGCCACCGAGAGGCTGGCGAGCACGATGATCGGTCCCAGCTCGTTGGGCAGGATGTGGCGGATCAGGATGCGCAGGTGCGGCACGCCGATCGTGCGCGCCGCCATCACGAACTCGCGCTCGCGCAGGCTCAGCACGTCGGCGCGCACCACACGCGCGTACCGCGCCCAGACCGTCGCGCCGAGGATGACGATGAGGTTCTGGAGGCTCGGGCCGACCGCCGCCGCGATCGCGATCAGCAGCACGATGATCGGGAACGCCATCAGCGCGTCGACGAAGCGCATCAGCACCGCGTCGACCCAGCCGCCGAAGTAGCCGGCCGCGCCGCCGACCAGCACGCCGATCACCAGCGACAGCCCGGTCGAGGCGAGGCCGACCAGCATCGCGATGCGCGCGCCGTAGATGACGCGGCTGAGCACGTCGCGGCCGACCTCGTCCATGCCGAAGGGGTGGGCCGCCGAGGGCGACTGCCCGCGCAGAGCCGAGTTGATGTCGTAGGGGGAGTAGGGCGCGAAGAACTGCGGCACGATCGCCAGGATCGTCAGCGCGCCCAGCATCGCCAGCCCGAAGAGCGCCGGCTTGTAGCGCGCGAAGCGGCGCCAGGCCCGCACCCACTCGCTGCGCTGCCGGACCGGCTCGGCCGCGAGCTGGATCGACTCGACCCGTGCGCCGGTCTGCGTCGCCCCTCCGCTTGTCGTCATCTCGGTTGCCCCCTGGAGCCGGGGTAGGCCCCGGCACGTGTTGTGCGCCACGCACCAGGCGAGGCTAGGTCACGCGGATCCGCGGATCGACGTAGGCGTAGAGCAGGTCGGTGATCAGGTTGCCGATCACGACGAACAGCGCCAGCAGCAGCACGACCGCCTGCACCACCTGGTAGTCGCGCCGGCTGATCGACTGGAACAGGAGCTGGCCGACGCCCGGCCAGGCAAACACCGTCTCGATCACCACCGCGCCGCTGACCAGGAAGCTGAGGCGGAAGCCGACGACCGTCACGATCGGCAGGAGCGCGTTGCGCACGATGTGGCGGAACAGCACCGCCGGCTCGGCCAGCCCCTTCGCCCGCGCCGTTGCCACGTACTCCAGCCCCATCACCTCGAGCGTGGTGCTGCGCATCAGGCGGGCGAACAGCGCCATCTCCCCGACCGCCAGCACCGTCACCGGCATGATGTAGCTCTGCCAACCGCGCTGACCGAACGGCGGCAGCCAGCCGAGCTGGAGCGAGAAGAGCACGATCAGCATCAGCCCGAGCCAGAAGTTCGGCATCGAGACACCGATCGTCGAGAGCAGCATCGAGGCGGTGTCGAACAAGGAATAGCGCCGCACCGCCGAGACGATGCCGGCCGGGATCGCCACCGCCAGCGCCAGCACCAGCGCCAGCACGTTGAGCTGGATCGTGTTGGGCACCGCCGCCTTGATCAGCTCGACCACGGGCTTGCCGCCGAACGCGATCGACTCGCCTAGGTTGCCCTGGAGCATGTTGCTGACCCAGCGCAGGTACTGGATGTGCAGCGGCTGATCGAGCCCCCAGTAGCGCCGGATCGCCTCCATCTGCTCGCGCGTCATCTGCGCTTCGCCGACCAGGAGCTGCACCGGGTCACCCGGCGACAGATGCAGGATGAGGAAGACGAGGATCGTCACCAGCCAGATGACGGCCGCGCCGTGCATCAACCGTACGACCAGGTATCGCAGCATGCTGCCTGTGCTTCCTTCCGCGAGCCGCACCTGAGGAGCGGGCGTCGGGTGCCGGTGAGCCGCGACGCCCGACGCCCGGTGGGGGCAGGATTTATTCCTCTTCGATCCAGAAGCGGTGGACCTCGCGGTGGAGGCGCTCGGAGAACATTGCGTTCTCCGGGATGCCCTTGATCCGCCGGCTCATCACCATCACCGCTTCCCAGAACATGATGTAGAGGAACGGCACCTCTTCGGCGGTCAGCTTCTGGAGATCGCTGTAGATCTGCTTGCGCTTCTGCGGATCGACCTCGGCCGCGCCGGCCGCCAGCAGCCGGTCCGCCTCGGCGTTCTTCCACTGCGAGAAGTTGTTGGCGCCGTCGCTGCCCAGGGTCGTGCGCGCGTCGGGATCAACGTCGCCGTAGGTCCAGTTCCAGAGCGCCATGTCGTACTGGCCCTGGCGCGCCGAGTTGAGCGCGGTCGTCGGCTCGACCTCGCGGAGCTGCATGTCGATGCCGACGGCGCGGAACCCCTGCTGGACGACCTCGGCCTCGCTGCGCCGCAGCGCATCGCCCGGGAAGACGATGCAGTTGAACGTGAACTTCTCGCCCTTGTCGTTGGTCAGGATGCCGTCCGCGCCCGGCTTCCAGCCCGCCTCCGCCAGGAGCGCCTTCGCCCGTTCCGGGTCGTAGGGGTACTGCTTGACGTTCGGCTCGTGGTAGAACTGGACCGCCGGCGTGTAGGTCGAGACCGCCACCACCGCCAGCCCCTTCATCAGGTCCTTGACCAGCGCCTCGCGGTTGATGGCGTGCATCATCGCCTGCCGCACGCGCTTGTCCTGGAACAGCGGCTTCTGGTTGTTGGTCGGGAAGTGGTTGACCGCCGTGCCGGGCGCCCGGTAGACCTTGAAGTTGCGGTCCTCGATGAAGCGCAGGTTGTCCTCGGGGCTGAGCGGCCAGGTGCTGCTGTCCGCCTCGCCCGTGCGCAGCGCGATCGCGCGCACCGAGACCTCGGGCACGATATTCTGGCCCCACAAGTCGATGTAGGGCCGGCCGCCCCAGTAGTCGTCGAACGCCTCGAGGAGCTGGTACTGGTTCGGCTTGAACTCCTTGAGCTTGTAGGGGCCGGTGCCGACCGGCGCCTCCTTGTACGCCTTCTCCCCGATCTTCTCGTGGACGTGCTTGGGCTTGATCAGCTCGGTGGCGGTGAGCGCCGCGAACGGCGCCGAGGGCTGGCTGAGCGTCACGACCACCGTCAGGGGATCGGGCGCCTCGACCTTCTGCACCTCGCGGAAGAGCGGCTGGCGCAGCGAGGCGTTGGCCGGGTCCATGATCCACTCGTAGGTGTACTTGACGTCGGCCGAGGTGAAGGGCTGCCCGTCGTGCCACTTCACGTTCGGGCGCAGCTTGAACGTCCAGGTCTTGCCGTCCTGGGAGGTGGTGTAGTTCTCGGCGAGCTGGAGCGCGAGCTGGTAGTTCTCGTCGATCTTCAGCAGCCCCTCGTGGATGTTGCCGATCACGGCGGTGAAGACGCTGGGGCCGACGTCGTCGGGGCTCAGGCTCGTCAC
>JBHOQZ010000724.1:0-4917 GCA_042408635.1 Chloroflexota bacterium | reverse complement strand
GCCGGTAGGCCCCCTCATCGTCCACGTCGTCGGGCCGGCTGCCGTCCCTGATCGCGACGCGCGTGGCCTCGGCCGCGTGGGCGCGCACCACCTCCCGCGCGCCCCGGTCGCCCGCGACCCGCCGCAGCTCCCGCCAGAGCGCCCGGGCGAAGAGCACCGGGTTGCCCGGCACCCCGTCGTAGGTGGGGATGACGAGCGGCGCCCGCGTGGCGCCGAAGGCGTCGATCAGCGCATCGAGCGCCGCCGGACCGATCAGCGGCTGATCGCCCAGCATGAACAGCGCCGCGTCGAGCGTCGGGTCGAGCGCGTCGAGCCCGGCCCGGAGCGAGGTGCTCTGACCGGCCGCCCAATCCACGTTGCGCACGATCCGGGCGCGACCGGGCGTGATGGCGCGCTCGATCGCCTCGGCCTGCGCCCCGAGCACGACCACGACCGCCGCAGCCTTCGAGGCGAGCGCGTTGTCGAGCGTGCGCTGAAGGAGCGGCTTGCCGCCCAGATCGAGCAACTGCTTGGGCCGGCCGAGGCGGCGCGAGCCACCGGCCGCCAGCACGACCAGCCCGACCCGAGGCGCGGCCTCGGCGCTCACACCACCGTCTCGACGTGGATCGGGCCGGACCTGCGGCTGAGCGGGCCGCCCTCGCGGCCGTGGCGCACCGCGATGATCTCGGCCATGATGCTGATCGCCGTCTCCTCCGGGGTCGTCGCGCCCAGGTCCAGGCCGATCGGGCCGCGGATGCGCGCCAGCAGCTCGGGCGCCACGCCCTGGGCTGCCAGGCGCTCGCGCTGCTGCTGGCGCGTCTGGCGGCTGCCGATCGCGCCCAAGTAGCGCACGCCGGCCCGCAGCGCGGCCAGCACCGCCGGGTCGTCGAACTTCTCGTCGTGGGTCAGGATCGCCACGTAGGTGCGCGGGTCCAGCCCCACCCGCTGGGCCGCCTCGTCCGGCCAGGCCACGATGATCTCGTCGGCGTCGGGGAAGCGCTCGCGGTTGGCGAACGCCTCGCGCCCGTCGCACACCACCACGCGCCAGCCGCAGACCTTGGCGAAGTGGGCGAGCGGCACCGCCTGGTGGACCGCCCCGAAAATCACGAGCCGCGGCTGCGCCGCGTAGACGTCGAAGAACAGCCGCACCGGGCCCGCATCACCCTCGACCGGGAAGGTGCCATGGCCCGCCTTGCCGCGCCCGAGCAGGTCGAGCGCCTCCGCCACGATCCGCTCCACCGGCCAGCCGGCGGGCGGCGTCCCCTCGACCGTGCCGTCCTCGCGCACGAGGAGGGTCCGGCCGGCGACCCCAGCCGGCGCCACCGCCGTCACCAGCACCGCGGGCTCGCCTTCAGCTTCCAACTCGATCAGACGGTCGACCAGCCGACCGGTCTCACCGTCGAGCGGCTCGACGAACACGTCGATCGTGCCGCCGCAGGCGAGGCCGATCTCGAAGAGCGCATCGTCGGGCAGTCCGTAGTGGAGCAGGCGCGGCGTCCCCGTCGCCAGTGCCTCGAGCGCTTCACCGATCACCGCGCCCTCGATGCAGCCGCCGCTCACCGAGCCCGCGAACCGGCCGTCGTCCCCCACTAGGAGCTTCGCGCCCAGCGGACGCGGTGCCGTCCCTTCAATCCGTACCACCGTCGCCAGCGCGAGCTGAGCGCCCTCCGCCCGCCACTGCGCCAGCTCTCTCGCAACCTCACGCATCGCTGCACACCCTATTCGAAATTTGAGTATCCATCTCTCTACTAGTCTACGCCCTCATGGGGCAAGACGCGCGCCCGACGGGTGCAGGGTGCGGCCGGCACACGGGCGTCCGCCGCGCTTGCGGGGTCGAGCCGGGCGGGAGACCCGCGGCTCCCCGGGGCACCGGTCCGGCGGCCGACGATCTACTCGGCCGCGGGCATCGGGTTGTCGTGGAGGGGGCGCTGCGCGCGCGCCGGGCGCTCGTCGCTGAGGCGCTGGAGCGAGGCCGCCAGCGCCTCGAGGCTGGCCAGACTGTGCGCCGGGAGGAAGTCGTCGACGTACTCGAGCGCCGCCATGATCCCCTGGGTGAGCGGCCGGTACTCCGGCGTGCCGAGCAGGGGGTTGAGCCAGATCAGCCGGTGGCAGCTCCGCTGGAGGCGCGCCATCTCGCGCCGCAGCATATCGATGTCGCCCCGGTCCCAGCCGTCGCTGATGATGACGACCACGGCGCCGCGCCCGAGCACGCGGCGCGCCCAGACCCGGTTGAACTGGCCCAGGCTCTCGCCGATGCGGGTGCCGCCGGACCAGTCGACCACCTCCTCGGCCACGCGTTGCACCGCCTCGTCGATGTTGCCGCGGCGCAGTTGACGCGTCACGCGCGTCCGGCGCGTGCCGAAGTCGAACGACTCGACGTGCCGCGCCCGGTGCTGGAGCGCGTACAGGAAATGCAGCAGCAGGCGCGAGTAGCGTTCCATCGAGCCGCTGATGTCGCAGAGGACGACGAGCGGCCGGGGCCGGCGTTGCGGCGCCCGCCAGGCCGGGCGCACGTAGTCCCAGCCCTGTCGGATGCCGCGCCGGAAGGTGGTGCGCGGATCGAACCGCCGCCGCAGCTTGCTCGGGTGGTGGCGCCGCGAGCGCCGGAAGCCGAAGTGGAGCCGCAGGCGCCGCATCAGGCGGCGCGCCGCCGCCAGTTCTTCCGGCGTGCAGTCGGCGAAATCCTTCTGGCGCAGCAGCTCGACCGGGCTATAGGTGACGATGCGCGTGGGCGCGTCGGCGTCCTCCTCGCCGGCCTCAGCGGCCGCGGGATTGGGCGCGGGCGCGTCGACCAGGCCGGTCACCGTCGATTCGCGGCCCTGGGCGCCCGAGCGCGCCAGCTCGTCGCCTACCTGCGGCTCGCCGCCCGGCACCTGATCGAGCAGCTCACGCGGCACCCCGCCGTCGGTCGATCGCTCACCGCGCACCCGGCGCCAGAACGCCTCGAAGGCGCGGTCGAAGAGGGGGTTATCCTCGCGGCGCGTCACCACGACGGCGCGGGCCGCCTCGCGGAAGTCCTCGCGGCGGCCGAGGTCGATCAGGCTGAGCGCGCGCGCCAGCTCGATCTGCCGGGCCGGGTCGACCCGCAGCCCGGCGCGCCGCAGGAAGCGCCCGAAGACGACGAGGTTGCGCAGCAAGGCCGAGGCGGCGACCTCGCCCTGTGCCGGGTCAGAGCGCCCGTTGGCGCCCGGTCGAGGCCGCTGGCTCACACCCGCCGCGCCCCGGCCAGCAGGCGGCCGGCCCACTCGTCACGGACACGCTGGATGTCTTCCTGGTGCTTGAGCACCACGCCGAGCGTGTCGTTGACCACCGCGTCATCGAGCTCGTGTTGATCGAGCGCGACGAGCGCCCGGGTCCAGTCCAGCGTCTCGGCCACGCCCGGCACCTTGTAGAGGTCGACGCCGCGCAGACCCTGCATGAAGCCGACCACCTGGCGCCGCAGCCGCTCGCCGGCCTCGGGCACGCGCACCGCCACCACCTGGCTCTCCCGTTCGAAGTTCGGGTAGTCGATCCAGTAGTAGAGGCAGCGGCGCTTGAGTGCGTCGCTGATCTCGCGCGTGCGGTTCGAGGTGATAATCACCGCCGGGGGCACCTGCGCCCTGATCGTGCCCAGCTCGGGGATGGTGATCTGAAAATCGGAGAGGAGCTCGAGCAGGTACGCCTCGAACTCCTGGTCGGCGCGGTCCAGCTCGTCGATGAGCAGGACGGCGCGCTCGTGGTGCTCTCCGGCCTCGATCGCCTGGAGGAGCGGGCGCTTGATCAGGAACTCCGGCGAGAAGATCTCGCGCTGGACACCCTCGGCGGTCGCGCCATGGGTGCGCCCCGCTGCCTCCAGCAGCCGAATCTGGAGCATCTGGCGGGCATAGTTCCACTCGTAGACCGCGTGGCTGGCGTCCAGGCCCTCATAGCACTGGAGGCGGATCAGCCGGGTGTGCAGGATATCGGCCAGGACCTTGGCGATCTCGGTCTTGCCCACGCCCGCCTCGCCTTCGAGGAAGAGCGGCTTGGGCAGCTTCAGCGAGAGATAGAGGGCGGTGGCCAGGCCCCGGTCGGCCACGTAGCGGTGTTCCGCCAGCGCGGCCTGGACATCATCGATTGAGCCGGTTGCAGCGCCGGTAGCAGCATCTTTCATACCTCTATTTTACTGCATCCGCCCCGCCTGCCCGAGCGACCGGGCGCCCGCCTCTCCCGCCGGCCTGGCACCGACGCCCGGGCGCCAGGCTACCCACCGCCAGGGGAACCAGCGTGGCGGGGGCCGGACGAGCGGCGGCGCTCGTCCTGTCCCCGCCTCAGCTCCGGCCGCTCACAAGCGCCCACAGTGCGGCCAGGCTCACCGAGCGGTCGCCCTGCCGCCAGGCCATGGCCGGCCCCACATCGGCGCCGTCGCCGGGCGCCGAGGGCCGCGCCACCGCCCCCGTCGAGGTGCAGCTGGCCAACGCTAGCCGGGAGGACCGATTCGCCGAAGTCGGCCGCCACAAGCGCCACGAGCGTCGTGAGTTGTACTGCCTCCTGAACCACCACGGGCCGGCAGCTCGCGCGCTCGCAGCGGCGCAGCATGGTGTCGTGCAAGCCCGCTCCCAACTCGCGGGGAAAGAGCACCCAGGGTTCGTCGGCCAGCGTGGCCAGAGGCACTGCCTCCTCGCCCGCGAGCGCGTGGTCGACCGGGGGCACGGCCATCAGCGGCTCAGTCAGCACCGTCATGATCTCGAGGCCCACCTCCTTAATCGGTGGCCGCACGAAGTCGGCTTCGATGCGCTCGGCGTGCAGCCCGCGCAGCGCCGCGGTGCTCAGCTCGTGCGGCCGAAGCTCCACGTCGGGATCCCGGGCGCGGTAGGCGGCGAGCGTCGACCCGAGGTAGCCGTAGGCGGCGCTGCCGACGAAGGCGACCGCGAGGCTACCCGACTCGCCGCGCGCCCCCGGCGGGCCGCCGTCGCCGCA
>JBHOQZ010000723.1:0-7518 GCA_042408635.1 Chloroflexota bacterium | reverse complement strand
TTGACGATGCTGCCGCGCCCGGCCGGGATCATCACCCGCGCCGCCGCCCGGCAGCAGATGAACATGCCAGTGACGTTGACGTCGAGGATCGCGGCGAACCGGTCGCGCTCGTAGTCGAGCGCGGCGCCCCGGCTGCTCACGGCCGCCGAGTTGATCAGCCCGTCCAGCCGTCCGTAGGTCTCAAGGGTGCGCCGCACCGCCGCCTCGACCGACGCCTCATCGGTGACGTCGACCTCGACCGCGAGCGCCCGCGGCGGCCCGCTCCCCGGCAGCTCGGCCGCGATTGCGGCGGCGGTTGCCTCGGCGGTGGAGAAGTCACGGTCGACCAGGACGACGCTGGCGCCGCTGCGGGCGAGCCCCCCGGCCATCGCGGCGCCCAAGCCCCGCGCGCCCCCCGTGACGAGGATAGCGCGCCCGTCGAGGCGGAAGAGCTCGGGACCGGGGAGCGGCGCGGGCGTTGCGGCGTTCGACATGACGTCCCTCCCGGGGGCGGCGCGGGTGGCAGCACAGCCTGGCCACCCGGTTCGGTGGCATATTATATCCGATATACTACCGCCGTCAAGGAGGGGAGGCGCGTTACACGTATGCGACCGAACACGACCCGGCGCACCCTGGAGGCTGGCGGTGTCGCGCTGGGCATCAACATCGCCAGCGCCAGCCCACTCGTGGCCGAGACGCTCGGCCACCTCGGCTACGACTGGGTGATGATCGACCTCCAGCACGGCGAGAACAACCTCGGCAACCTCGCCGGCATGCTCACCGCCGTCAGCGCGACACCCGCCACCCCGTGGGTGCGCGTGGTTGCCAACGACGCCGGACTCATCCAGCGCGCGCTCGACCTCGGCGCCTACGGCGTCGTTGTGCCGCTCGTGAACACACCGGAGGACGCCGCGCGGGCCGTGCGCGCCGCACACTACCCGCCGCGCGGCGACCGGAGCTGGGGGCCGATCCGCGGCTCGCTCTACGGCGGGCCGGACTACTTCGCCGGGGCCGAGCGCGAACTGCAGCTCGTGGTGATGATCGAGACGCGCGAAGGGATCGCACACGCCGACGCGATCATGGCGGTCGACGGGGTCGACGGCTGCCTGGTCGGCACCAACGACTTCAGCCTGGCGCTCGGGCGGCCGCCGCGGCCCGTGCCCGACACCGCCCCGATGGACGCTGAGGTCGAGGACGCGGTGCGGCGCGTGCGCGAGGCGGCCGAGCGGCACGGCAAGGCGCCTGGTATCTTTACGACCGACGCCGGAATGGCGCGTCGGCGCATCGAGGAGGGGTTCCGGCTGATCGCGCTGCTAGGCGACATCGCCTCGTTGCGCCCGGCCGGGCAGGCGATGCTGCGCGCAGTCCGCGGGGCATAGGCCAAAGACACCCGCCCCCGCGGAGAGTCGGGGGGCGGCGGCACCTCAATCGTCGGGCGCGGTGCGGCGCAATCAAGGGGAGGGCGAGAGGAGGCGGGGCGTATGACGCGGGTGCTGATCACCTACGGTGGCACGCAACCGGGCGAGATCGGCGTGGTGCAAAGGCTGGAGGCGGCCGGGTGCGAGCTCAAATTTGCCGCGGGCGAGCCGAGCACCCCGGCGCGCGACCTGATCGATTGGCTCGACGGCTGCGACGTGGTGGTGGCCGGCAGCGAGCCCTACACCGAGGAGGTGTTTCGCAACTCCCCGCGCCTGCGCCACATCCAGCGGTTCGGCGTCGGCTTCGATGCGATCGACCTGGCCGCCGCGACGCGCCACGGCGTCGTGGTTTCGACCGCGCCGGGCACCAACGACTGGGGCGTGGCTGACCACACGATCGGTCTGATGCTCGTGCTCGCCCACAACATCCTGCGCGACGACCGCGCCGTCCGGGCCGGGCTGTGGCGCACGCGCTCGGTGCTGGGGCAGGACCTGTGGCGCAAGACGCTCGGCATCGTGGGCCTGGGCCGGATCGGCAAGGGCGTGGCGCGGCGCGCCCGCGGCTTCGACATGCGCGTGCTCGCGGCCGAGCCCGAGCCGGATCTGGAGTTCTGCCGGCTGCATGGCGTCGAGCTGGTGCCGCTGGAAACGCTGCTGCGCGAGAGCGACTTCGTCTCGCTCCACCTGCCGCTCTCCTCGGAGACGGTCGGCTTCATGGACGCGGCGCGCTTCGCCCTGATGAAGCCCGGCGCCTACTTCATCAACACCGCCCGCGGCGGCCTGGTCGACGAGGACGCGCTCTACGAGGCGCTGGTCTCGGGCCGGCTGGCGGGTGCCGGTCTGGATGTGCGCGCCGTCGAGCCGCCGACCGACACGCGCTTCTTCGAGCTGGAGAACGTCGTCCTCACCCCGCACACCGCTCCCAACACCGTGGGCGTCTGGCTCGCCACGGGTCAGCTCTGCGCCGAGAACGTGCTGCGCGTGCTGCGCGGCGAGCAGCCCGAGGGCCTGCGCAACCCCGAGGTCTGGGAGCGCCGGAAGCTCTAGCGGTCACACAGGGGTCACGCTCACACTCCACCGGCCGCACCCTGGACCGGAACTGCGAAAGAGCGCGGTGCGCGCCATCGCGGACCGCTTGGTCAACGCGGGGGTGATGCCATGAACCTGTTGCACTACACGGGGTGTATCGGGCAGGTCAAGTTCGATGCCGATGAGCGGGCGCTGCCTGGCCGGGTGATCGGCATCAATGACGTGATAGCGTTCGAGAGCGACTCGGCCGCCGAGGCGGAGCGCGAGTTCCGCGCGTCGGTCGACGCCTACATCGAGCACTGCACCAAGATCGGCAAGGAGCCGGCCCGCCCGTTCTCCGGACGCTACGTCGTGCGGACCACGGGAACGCCACCGGGCGATCGCGCTCGCGGCGGCACGCGCCAACCAGAGCCTGAACGCCTGGGTCGGTGAAGGGCTCGGCGCCGCGCTGCGCGCCTGGGGTGCGCACGCCGGACCTGCCAATGGGCAACCCGCCGCCGTACCACCAACCGTGGCGGAGGCCGGGCCCGACTGAGACCTTGAGCTGAAAGGAGCCTAGGAGGGGGAGCGATGAGGACGGTTGAGCGGAGCGGCATGCGCTGCGCGGTCTGGTACGGCGGGGAGGACATCCGGGTCGAGGAGCGCGCCATGCCGGCGGTCGGCGCGGACGACGTGCTCGTGCGCATCGTCGCCTGCGGGCTCTGCGCCACCGACCTGCACCTGACCGACGGCTCGATCCCGCTCTACCAGCCGCCGCGTATCCTCGGCCACGAGGTGGCGGGCGTGGTCGAGGCGGTCGGCCCGGTGGTGCGGAGCGTGCGGCCGGGCGACGCCGTCGCACTCGAGACGAGCCTTCCCTGCGACACCTGCTACTACTGCCGCGAGCAACTGCCGTTCATGTGCGAGCGGCGGCGCTCGATCTTCGCTGGCTTTGCCGAGTACATCGCGGCGCCCGAGCGCGCCGTCTACCGTCTGCCGGCAGGGCTCCCGGTCGAGTCCGGGGCGCTGGCCGAGCCGGTGGCCTGCTGCGTCCACGCGGTCGAACTGGCGGGGATCAAGCCGGGCAGCACGGCGGCCGTGGTCGGCGCCGGGCCGATCGGGCTCCTGCTCAGCCAGGTGCTGCGGCTGAGCGGTGTCACGCGCCTGGTGGCGGCGGACCTGGACGCCGGCCGGAGCGACCTGGCGATCGCGCTGGGCGCGACGGCCGCCATCGACCCGGCGGCAGAGGATCTGCGCGCGGCGGTGCTCGACCGGTTCGCGGGGGTGGGCGTCGACTACGCTTTCGAGGCGGTCGGGGCGGCCGCGACGCTCGAGGCGGCGATCGGGCTGGTGCGTAAGGGCGGCACGGTGGTCAACGTCGGCGTGGCGCCGGGCAACGCGACCGCCACGATCCACCCCTACGATCTGTTCGCGCGGGAGATCACGATCCGGTTCTCGGCGATGCGCGCCTACGAATTCCGCCGCGCCGTCGAGCTGCTGCCCGCGCTCAACCTGGCGCCGTTCCTGGCTTGTCGCGTGCCGCTCGAGCGCATCGGCGAAGCGTTCCACCTCGGCCGCACCCGCGCCGCGCCCAAGGTGCTCGTCTGCCCCTGAGCCGCTGGCGGCGGCCACCCCGGCTCAGTCGTCGGGCTCTCCGTCGGGGGTGGTGCCGGCGTGCAGGTCGGGCGGGGCCGGCGCGTAGAGCGTCTTGCCGGAAAAGGCACCCGTCCTGACCGTATAGTCGCGCACGAAGCCGCTCTCGGGAGCTGGCACGGTCAGCCAGAGCCCGATCTCGTGGCGGCGGAAGAGGAGGCGGGTCGCCTCGGCCGAGCGCTCGACGCGCACCAGCTTCCAGCCGAGCCGGGGCAATTGATCGAGGTAGAAGTCGATCACCCAGCCGGCCGGCTCGGTGAAGGGCAGGCGATAGACCGCCTCGACCGCCAGATCGGGCGGCAGGAACCCGAACCACTGGCCCTTGGTGGGGTTGATCACCACCGGCTTGCCGATGCGCGCGCCCGGGAACTCGGGCGTGCTCCAGGCGGCATCGCGAACCCCGGTCGGTGTGGCCATGTCCTCGGGCCAGAGCTTGCCGGGCAACTGCGCGATCAGGCTGAGCGAGACCACGACGAACGGCAGCGCCAGCAACAGCACCGCCGTGGTGATGGCGGCCGTGCGGATCCGGCCGGTCCAGGTCGGTCGGGCGTCGGTCGGCGCCGGCGCGGTGGGTAACGTCTCCATCGTCATGCGGCCATCCTACCGTCCACGGCGCCGAGGCTCAACTCCGCGCGTGCCCCACCCGCAAGCGGGTACCCGGCGCGCTTCAGCCTGTCCAACGCATTCCCCGCATCAAGTCCACAACCTCCATCACCCCGGGCTCAGGATGCGAAGCCCCCTGTGGGGGCTGGGACGGGCACCTCTCAGCCGGCTTCGCATGCTCAGCGCGGGGGTGAACCCCCGCGCGGCTCCGGGGGTTGGGACGACTGCCCGTGAGCCGGCAGCAGCCGGCCGGCGAAAATCCCCGCACTCTTTCCGCAACGTCCATCAGCCGGCTTGGCAGCCTGAGCGCGGGGATCGATCCCCGCGCGGGCTGGTGTGGCCGTTTCCAGATAGAGGTCGCAACGATCATCAGCCCGCCGACGGGAATGCGCGCACTCTTGCCGCTCCGTGTATCACTCGGCCGACCGAACAGATCCGCATTCTGACAATCTCCATCAGCGGCCTTACAGAGGGCGCTGCGCCCGATGCTCGAACGTCGCCGGTCGGGCGGCGGGTCTGCCCCGCTCGACCGGCGGGTGACTGGCGGGCCACGATCGGCGCGGGTCGGCGGCGGCCGGCGTAACATGGCGACCGGTGGCGGGACCGGAGTAGGGCAGGGCATCGCGCGCGAGCGGCCGGGTGCCGGGGGAGCACACGATGAGTCCGTCAGCGGTCAGAGTGTATACCGGCCTCGTCGCCGGCTTCCTGCTCTGCCTGACGCTCACCGACAGGTTGCTGCCGGCGATGGGGCTGGCCGACCTCGCCCACGCGCTCGCCCACCCGCTTGACGCGATCGCACGCTACGCCATCTTCGTGACCGTTCTCTGGATCGTCTGGCGGCTGTGGCAGGTCGACCGCCCCATCGGCGGCTTCGCGGCCCTGGCGGGAGCGCTTCTCCAGATCACCTTCTTCGAGGTCTACGTGCTGCCGCTGGCGCTCGCGGGCCTGACCCTGCTCGGCGTGGCCGTCTGGCTCGGCGCCCGCCACCAGCGGCCCGGCGCTGAGCCAGCCGCGCGGGATTCGATCAGTCCGACCACCCGCCGACCGCTTTGAGCCGGCCTGCCAGGGCACCGCCGCCGCGCGAGCCCGGCGACTCGCTCGGCGGCGCTGAGCGGCCCGGGTGGGCGCCGGGCCGACGCAGCGCCCGGCGATCCGGGCGACTCTGGGAGCGCCCGATGGCCGATCGTGCCCCGCGCGATCGACCATCGGGCGGCCGAAGCGGCGGGAGCTGGGCGGCTCAGTAGCCGGGGCGCTCAGTCGGCGTTGGCGCGGCCGGCGCGCTCGGCGGAGTGGTCGGCGCCGCGGTGGGCGCGGCCGGGGGTGCCTGGGGCGTCGGCGTCGGGGTAGTCGATGCCTCCGGCGTCGCCTCGGGCGTAGGCAAGGCGGCCGGGTCGGTTGTGGGCGGGGGCTCGGCCTCGTGGGTGGCCGTTGCCTCTGGCGAGGCGGCGGCGGTCGGCTGCGCCGCCGTCAGTCCTGCTCCGGCGGCGATGGGACCAGCGGCGAGATCGACCTCGGCCGGCCAGGCGCTCCCGATCAGGGCCGCCACGACGAGCGTGCCCACGGCAAGGCTCCAGCGGCGGCCGGGCTGACGCTGCTGCATCTCGTGCTTCTCCTCGGCACTCTGTTCACCCAGGCACGGAAGGTGCTCGCACTCCTTCATACGCGGGCGGGTTGCAGTCGCACGACGAGCGAGCCCATGGGCCGGGTAAGCGGCAAGCGCCGGGTGTCGCTCCAGAGAAGCGCGCTCCATCACACGCCGAGGGGTGGTCGGCCGCGGCCGACCACCCCTCGGCACAGCCCTCCTGGCGCCGGCCGGGAGGCACAAGGATTAGTAGAAGTAGCCGACGACGTCGATGGCGACGTCGGTCGTGAAGGAGCTGAAGACGGCGATCGAGCCGTAGCTAGGCGGGGGGAAGTTGGTCGACGGGCTGATCGCCACCGCGGTGAAGTTCGCGGCGATCGGCGTCGAGGGGTTCACCGTCGAGGCGTTCGGCTTCTGCGCGTCGGGCACGTTGCCCGGGAAGACGGTGACGAAGCCGCCGCCGACGTTCGACGTGATGATCGTCACGTTGGCGAGGATGCCGCGGATGTCGGCCGGGAAGGTGAAGCTGCCCGTGCCCTGCGGGAAGGTCTTGCCGCTGATGAGGTAGCGGCGGGTCTGGCCGGCCTGGATCGGGCCGGCGGTGATCGCCTGCCCCGTCGCTGCGTCGTACCCCACCGTGACGATCGGGGGCGCGGTCGGCCGCGTCTCCACGACGCGCGTCGGCGTGATCAGCACCAGCTCACCAGCGCTGTCGGTCGACTGGATGCGGCGGTAGCCGCTGAGCGGCCCGGCCCCAACGCCCGTGCTGATCCAGAGCGTGCCGGGCGTGGTCGGGCCCGGTGCCTGGTAGACGAGAACGCCCGCCGGCACGGTGTTGCCTGCCGAGTCGGTGGTGGGCGGCTGACCGGTGGTGTTGCTCGGCACGATCCAGAGCGGCCAGAGGCCGTCCGCGGCCACGCCGATCGCAGCCGGGGCACGGCCGTAGAGCGCGATGTGCTGCTCGCCCGAACCGATCGGGGGCGCGGTCGTGCCACTGTAGTTGTTGGTGGCCGCCAGCGAAATGCGCTGGTTGGTGCTGAAGGTGAGCGGCGTGGTCGGCGAGTTCGAGACCTGGAACAGCACTCGGCCGGCGTTGATCGACGGATTGGTCAGGACGGTGGTGTCGAACTCGGTGCTGGCGGCGTTGACCAGGCCGAGCTGGAGCGGGCCGCCGTTGCCGACCGCCTGCGGTTGGCCCTTGCCGCCGGGCGGCTGGGGCTGCGCGCCGGCGGTGGGGACTCCGGCCGCGCCCGCCAGCCCCAGCGCTGCGGGCGC
>JBHOQZ010000717.1:0-1614 GCA_042408635.1 Chloroflexota bacterium | reverse complement strand
CCGCTCGGCGGGGCGGCCGCAAGCTGCTCCTGGCGCGCCGGCTCCGCTCGACCCGCTGCATCTCGAGTCCTCGACCCGACTGGCGCGGGCAGGCCCAGCCCCGGCTTTATGTCGATGCGCAGACCGGTCAGCTTCGCCGCCAGGCGCGCGTTCTGTCCCTCCTTGCCGATGGCGAGCGAGAGCTGCCGCTCGGGCACGACCACCGTGGCGGTGCGCTCGGCCTCGTTGATGTCGACGCTGATCACCTGGGCCGGGCTGAGAGCGTTGGCGACGAACACCGCTGGGTCCGGGTGCCAGGGCACGATGTCGATCTTCTCGCCGCCCAGTTCGTTGACGATGTTCTGGATGCGCTGCCCGCGCACGCCCACGCACGAGCCGACCGGGTCGACCCCCTCCTGCCTGGCGTGAACCGCAACCTTGGAGCGCGAGCCGGCTTCGCGGGCGATCGCCTTGACCTCGACGATGCCGTTGTGGATCTCGGGCACCTCGATCTCGAGCAGGCGCTTGAGGAAGTTCTTGTGGGCGCGCGAGGCGATGATCGCCGGCCCGCGCGGCGAGCGCTCGATCTCGACGAGGTAGACGCGCAGCCGCGAGCCGACCCGGTAGTGCTCGCCGGGTACCTGCTCGTTGAGGGGCAGGATCGCCTCCGCCTTGCCCATCTCGAGGACGAGACCCCGGCCGGGCTCGGTGCGCTGGACCATGCCGGTGACGATGTCGCCGACGCGGTCGACGAACTCGTCGTAGACGAGGTCGCGCTCCGCCTCGCGCAGCCGCTGGAGCACCACCTGCTTGGCGGTCTGCGCCGCGATCCGGCCGAAGTTCTGGGGCGTGGTCTCGACCTCGACGAGGTCGCCGATCTGGGCGTTGGGCTTGACGGTGCGCGCGACCTCGAGCGCGACCTCGCTGCGCGGGTCGTGCACCGCCTCGACCACCGTCTTCTCGGCGAAGACCTGGGCCTCGCCGCTCTGGGGGTTGAGCCGAACCGAGACCTTCTGATTGAGCGGGCTGCCGAAGTTGCGCTTGTAGGCGGAGATGAGCGCCAGCTCGATCGCGCCGATGATCGTCTCCTTCGGCACGCCCTTCTCGCTGCTGAGCTGGTTTATGGCGGCGATGAAATCACTCTTCATGTGGCCCGACCCTCTCCCACCTAACGCCCCGAAACGCCGACAACAAGAAAAGTGGGGGAAGCCCCCACTTTTCTGGTCGCCCTCCGTGTTCTTCCGCCCCGCAGTATACCACCTTGCCCGCCTCCCACGCAAACGAAAGATTCAGCATAATAGCGCCACTTCAACACTCTGTAACAATCGGGCCCAGTTCGGCCCGCCACCGCATTGACACCGTGCTGCCGGTCCCCTAGTTTGATAGATGAGTCGGGGTGTCTGCACCCACCCGCTTGGGCAGTCACCGGGAGGAAGAGGAAACGATGCTTCGAGATTCCGTCGCCTCCGCGTCCGCGCCGCACCGCGTCCCCTTGGTCCGTCGCTCGCTCTCGCGCCGGCGCCTCCTCGCGCTGATCGGGGCCGGCGGCGTCGGGGCCGCGCTTAGCGCCTGCACCGGCAGCCCCGCGCCACCCACACCCGCCCCGACCAGCAGCCCGGCCGCCGCCTCCCCGAC
>JBHOQZ010000716.1:0-9887 GCA_042408635.1 Chloroflexota bacterium | reverse complement strand
GGCGGCGCGACTGCGCCGGCTGGCGCGGCACCCGAGCGCGCTCGTCGGCGGGGCGCTGCTCGCCCTGATCGTGGGGGCGACGCTGCTGGCGCCGCTGATCGCCCCGGCCGATCCGCTCGAGGCGAACCCGGCCCAGGCGCGGGAGGCGCCGAGCCTCGCCCATCCGCTCGGCACCGACCACCTCGGGCGCGACATGCTCAGCCGCATGCTCTACGGCGGTCAGGTCTCGCTGATGCTCGGGTTGATCTCGGTCGCCATCGGCGGCGTGCTGGGCACCGTCCTGGGACTGATCTCGGGCTACTTCCGCGGCACGATCGACACCGTCATCATGCAGGTGCAGGACATCCTGCTCGCCTTTCCGGGGTTCCTGCTCGCGCTCGGCGCGGTGGCGGTGCTCGGCACGGGCATCAACAACGTCATGCTCGCGGTCGGCATCTCGCTCACGCCGACCTTCGCGCGCGTCGTGCGCGGCTCGGTGCTGTCGGCGCGCGAGATGGAGTACGTCCAGGCGGCGCGCGTCATCGGCGTCGGGCACCTGGGGATCATGTGCCGGCACGTGTTGCCCAACGTGGTCGCGCCGGCGATCGTGCTGGCGACCGTGGGCGTCGGCGGGGCGATCCTGCAGAGCGCCAGTCTGAGCTTCATCGGCGTCGGCGCGCAGCCGCCCGCCCCGGAATGGGGCCTGATGGTCAACGAGGGGCGGCGCTACCTGCGCCTCGCCTGGTGGATCTCGACCTTCCCTGGCCTGGCGATCATGCTGGCCGTGATCGCGATCAACCTCGTCGGCGACGGGGTGCGCGACGTGCTCGACCCCCGCCTGAGGATGCAGTAGCAGTGGCGAAGCGACGCAGGAGGTTACGATGAGCCGGGTGTATCCGGTGCTGGATGTGGGCGGCACGCCCTATGAGCTGGGGCGGCAGCACGGGGAGTTGGCGCGCGAGCGCGTGGGCCGAAGCGTCGAGATCTACCGCACCGCGTTCCAGCGGAGCGCCGGGCAGGACTGGACCAGGGCCGTCGAGCGGGCGGTCGGCTTCGCCGAGACGATCCAGGCGCTCGACCCGGACCTCCTCGAGGAGATGCGGGGGATCGCGGACGGCGCGGGCTTCCGGCTCGAGGAGATCGTGGCGATCAACTGCCGGACGGAGATCCTCTACGGCAGCCCGGCGCCGGCCAGGCCAATCCCCGAGGCCGAGCGGCCGGCGGCCTGCGAGTGCACGACGATCGCGGTCACGCCGGCCGCGACAGCCTCGGGCACGACGATCCTCGGCAAGAACTGGGACTGGCGCGCCGACTGCCTGGACACCGTCGTGATCGTGCGCGCGACGCCGGAGCGGGGGCCGCGCTTCGTCATGACGGTCGAGGCCGGCATGGTCGCGCGCGACGGCTTCAACGAGCACGGCATCGCGGTCACCGGCAACCTGCTCCAGTCGGTGCGGGACGGGGGCCGGCGCGGCATCCCGGTGCCGGTGATCCGCCGGCGCATCCTCAACAGCCGCCGGCTCGACGACGCGCTCGGCGCGGTGCTGAAGGCGGAGCGTGCCGCCTCGACCAACTACGTCATCGCCCACGAGTCGGGCATCGTCGTCAACCTCGAGGCGTCGCCGGACCAGGTCTACGCGCTCTACCCGGAACGCGGCCTGCTCACCCACTCCAACCACTTCCTGGCGGTGGCGGCGCAGGTCCAGGCGATCGACCGCAATATCGGCCCGAGCAGCCTCTACCGGCACCGGCGGGCGCGCGACCTGGTCGAGCCGAAGCTCGGCCGCGTCACCGTCGAGGACGTGCAGGCGGCGCTGCGCGACCACGTTGGCTTCCCCATGGCGATCTGCCGCCACCCGGACGAGCGCGAGGCGCCGCACGCGCGCAGCGCGAGCATCGCCTCGATCGTGACCGACCTGGGCGCGCGCGTCGTCTGGGTCGCCAGCGGGCCGCCCTGCTGCCACCCCTACCGCCCGATCACGCTGCCGGGCGAGGAGCGCGCCGCCGCCGACCTACCGGGGCCGAAGGCGCTCGCCGGAGCGGGCACGGCCGAAGAAGGGAGGGACTAGGTGATGCCGGCACGAGGCAACCACCGCTGGCCCCAGGGGGCACGCTGCGTCGTGGTGATGAGCTGCGACTTCGACGGCTACGGCAACGAGGTCGGTCGCAACGTCGCACCGGTGGGCGTGCGCTCGGCGGGCGGCTACTCGGCGCGGGCCGGGGTGCCGCGCATGCTCGAGATCTTCGGCCGCCACGGCATCCCCGCCACCTTCTTCGTGCCAGGCTACGACGCCGAGCAGCACCCGGAGCTCTGCCGGCGGCTCGTCGAGCTGGGGCACGAGGTGGCGGCGCACGGCTACGTCCACGAGGCGTGGGACGTGCCCGCCGACGAGGAGGCGGCGCTGTTGCGCCGGAGCCACGAGATCCTCACGCGCGTGACGGGCACGGCGCCGCTCGGCTGGCGCAGCCCCGGCGGCCAGAAGAGCGACATCACGCTCCAGGTGCTGCGCGACCTCGGCTACATCTACGACAGCAGCGACAAGGACTACGATCAGCCGTATCCCGCCGTCGTCGGCGGCGAGCCCTCGCGCCAGATGGTCGAGCTGCCGAACAACACCTCGAGCCTGGACGACGCCTACATCTACCGCGAGACCGCCGCCGCCCCCGCGGACATGCTCAACCTGTGGCGGGGCGAGTTCGAGATGATCTACAACGAGAGCGGCTACTTCGTGCTCACCTTCCACCCGCGCGCGGGCTTCGGCTCGGGCACCCCGGCGCGCGCCCGCGTCGTCGACCGGCTCATCAGCTACATCAAGACCTTCCCGGAGGTCCACTTCACGCGCCTGGGTGACCTGGCGCAGTGGTGCCTCGACCCCGCCAACGGCTTCATGGACTACCCCGTCCGGCTGGGAGGCCGCGCATGACGGACACCACGCGCTGGCCGCACGGCGCCCAGTGCGCCGTGACGGTGACGGTCAACTTCGACGGGGAGAGCGTCGAGGCGAAGACGATGCCCCCGGCCCGGCTCTGGGGCCGCTACGCCTACGGCCGCTACGGCGCCCAGATCGGCATCCACCGCATGCTCGACCTCTTCGAGCGCCACGGCGTGCGGGCGACGATTTTCATCCCCGGCTGGGACGCCGAGCGCTACCCCGAGGTGATGGCCGCGATCGGGGCGGCGGGCCACGAAGTCGGCGGCTACGGCTACCTCCACGAAGACTTCAGCGCGCTCTCGGTAGACGAGCAGCAGGCGGTCCTTGACCGGAGTGAAGCGGTGCTCCAGGGGGTCTTCGGCCGCAAGCCCACCGGGTGGCGGGCGCCGAACGGCCTGATGTCGGCCGAGACGCGGGGGCTGCTGGCGGCGCGCGGCTACCGCTACGACAGCAGCTACTGCGACGACGACTATCCCTACGTCGTGGCGGGTGCGAATGGGGCGCTGCTGGCGGAGCTGCCGGTCTTCGAGACAGCGAGCGACCGCTACTACTACGGGTTGCGGCGCCTGCCGGACCACGTCGAGCGGGCGCTGAAGGAGGAGTTCGACGCCGTCTACGCGATCGGGGGGCTCTTCAACCTGACGCTGCACCCGCGCGGCGACTGGGGCTCGGGCCGGAGCCTGCGGCTGCGCGCCGTGGGGGCGCTGCTCCAGCACATCCGCGAGCATCCGCGCGTCTGGCTCGCCACCTGCGGCGAAGTCGCCGAGCGGACGCTCGCGCAGGCCGGGGAGGTGAG
Organism: Chloroflexota bacterium; assembly: GCA_042408635.1. GTDB lineage: Bacteria > Chloroflexota > UBA6077 > FW602-bin22 > JBHOQZ01 > JBHOQZ01. Next base: position 6,179 of record JBHOQZ010000716.1, on the reverse strand, counting down.
GCAGGCCTGAGCGAGCACAGCCTCGGTCGGTCTGGCGATCTCCACCACCCGCGCAGGCGGCCGGGGTCAGGCTTGCCCGAGCCGGCCACGACAAGCGGCCTCATCGCCGAGCGGATGACCCGGCCGCTCGGCTGGGCCAACCGCACGGCGCTCCGATCGGACACCTGCCCGCACCCGGCCCTGGCGGACCCTTCACCTGGATACCGGCGACCTGACGGAGGCGACGTCTCGACGCGAGGGGCGATGCCCTGCTGGAAGCCCGGCGGCAGAGGCTGCTTCACTGCTCGTCAGCGCCGCGCGCAGGCTCCCGCCACGAGCGCGGATCGAGGGCGTCGCGCCACCCGGCTACCGCGTATCATCCGGCTCCGCGAAGTCGGCCGACTCGGCGGCGTGATGCTTGCCGAACAACAAGGGCTGGGCAACTCCGTGCGCTGTGCCTGAACGGTGCTGCGCGGCTGGACATGGCCGAGCTGGAGCTGGCTGCAGCCTAGGCTGTTGCCATAGCAGGGCAGGCAGTGACCCAGGTCCTCGCCGTCTGCCCTGGTGTATCCTCCCCCCGGATCGGCCTGGCCGGCGGACCCGGCGGCCCGGACAGTTCTCGCTGCTGGGCTGTAACGCGGGGACTGCCGGCCGTCAATTCCAACGCAACGCAGGTCGTAGCGGCCGGAGCTGAGGAGGTTCGTATTTCATATGATTGTCGACGTAGTCTTTCCCGTTCGGCCCGCCGTGCCGGTGGGGGTCCCGGCCGTGCCGGCCGATCACAGCTACGCGCTGCTTGGGGCAATTGCCTCCGTGACGCCCGCGATCCACGGCGACCCGGCCGTGGGCATCTTTCCGCTGCCAGGGCGGCTGGGTGGTGCCCGCGATTTGATTCTGTCGGTGTCGACCACGCTTACGGTCAGGGCTCCGGTCGACCGTGTTGCTGCCCTCTTGCCACTGGCCGGCAAGACGCTGCCCCTGGCCGGCTGTCGCCTCCACGTCGGCGCGCCGAACGTCCGCGCGCTCGTTCCCGCGCGCAGTCTCTACAGTCGCCTGGTCATCATCAAGCATGGGACCGACGCCGCCGGTTTCATCGAGCGGGCATGGGGACAACTGACCGCGCTCGGCGTCACCGGCAACCTGGCGTTGGTGTCTCGCCGGGCGGCTGCTCCGGTCCAGACAGGCATAGGGGGACGCGAACCATGGGTCCGTCGAACGATCCGTGTCCAGCACCAGCAGATCGTCGGTTACGCCGTGCGAGTCGATGACCTTTCCGATGCCGACTCGCTGGTGCTGCAGGGGGCGGGGCTGGGTGGCAAACGCCGACTCGGTGCCGGGCTCTTCGTCCCCCTGCGCGGGCACACCTGATGGTGTACCGCCGTCTGCTCGCAAAATCCACCAAGCAGGTAGATTCGCCTGACGAAGCCGACACCGTGCCCGGCCACCTCAAGGCAGTCGCCACCACGATGGGGACCGTCCTCGAGGCGCGCGGCGCTGCCACGCTCGCCGCGCTCGGGCTCGACCCGGTGCATTGGCACGAGCCGCTCGCCACAGCGGCTTTACGGGCGGCATGGTTGCACGACCTCGGGAAACTGTCGAGTGACTTCCAGCGGATGCTGCGCCGGCGCGATGCGCCCCCGCAGGGGTTGCGGCACGAGGTCGTCAGCTTCTGGCTGGTTGCCGCGACGCCCGAACTCGACGGGTGGTTGTTCGCAGGTGTCACGCCGGCAGTACGCTGGGCTGCGGTGCGGGCGGTGGTTGGACATCACCTCCAGTTCGATGGCCCGGCTGCCTTCAGACCGCGCGCCAACATGGCGACCTCGCTCCTCGTCCTCACGGCGCACCCGGATGCGCGGGCCGCGCTCCAGGCCGCCAGCGTGGCGCTCGGTGTTGGGCCACCTCCAGCCATCCCCGATCGGCGGATCGACTTCGAGCAGCGACTGCCCGAGGCGCGCACGCTCCTACGGGGCCTGGAGGGCTGGTGGCAGGCGGCGACCGATGAAGAGCGCCGCTTCGCCGCGGCCGTGGCAGCACTTCTCATCGCGGCCGATGCCTGCGGCTCGGCGGTGCCGCGCGATGATCTCGACCCTGCGCGCTGGGCAGCGGCAGCGCTCGTTGAGCACTGCACCGGCGACGATCTGCGCGGGGCGGCGCTGCAGCGGCTGAAGGGCGAGCCGATCCGGCCGTTTCAGCGTGACGTGGCCGAGTCGCGCGCGCGCCTGACCCTGCTGGTGGCCGGGTGCGGCGCTGGCAAGACCGCCGCCGCCTACCTCTGGGCGGCTGAGCGCTGCGCGGGCGGACGCCTCTTCTTCGGCTACCCTACCACGGGCACCGCCAGCGAGGGGTTCGCCGACTACGCGCTGCCGGCATTCGAGGAGCACGCCGCGCTGGTCCACAGCCGAGCGGACCTCGACCTCGCACGGCTCCGCGAGACGGCCGAGGACGAGGCCCAAGGAGCCACGTGGCCGATCCTACCTGGCAGCCCTACCGGCGCGGACCGGGTCGCCATCGATGCGACGCGTCGCCATGCGGGTCTGCGGCTGTGGACGACCCGCATGGGGGTGGGCACGGTGGACGCCGTGCTGGGCCTGGTCCAGAACAACCGCCTGGGCCTCTTCGCCTTCCCGGCGCTGGTGGGGGGCGGCTTCGTCTTCGACGAGGTCCATCTGTACGACGACCGCCTCTTCGGTGCGCTGCTCGCGTTCCTGCGGGCGTTCCAGGGCGCGCCCATCCTGCTGATGACCGCGACGCTGCCGCCGGAGCGACGGCGTGAGATCGAACGGGTGGCGGCCGAGCTGGGTCAGCCACTCACGGTGGTGACGGGCCCACGCGAACTGGAGGACCTGCCCCGCTACCGCATCGATCTCGCCGAGACCGACGGCGTGCTCGAGGCGGCGGCAACGACGGCTCTCGCGGGCGGCAAGGTCTTGTGGGTCGCCAATACCGTGGACCGGGCCGTCGCGGCCGCCGAGGCAATCCGGGAGCGGCTGGGCGCGGCGGCACTGCTTGGCACCACTAAAGCGTGCCCGGTCGAGCTCTACCACAGCCGGTTCCGCTACTGCGACCGGTTGGAGCGCCACGCGGCGGTGATCGCGGGCTTCCGACAACCGGCTGGTACCGGCGGGTTTGTTGCGGTGAGTACCCAGACCTGCGAGGTCTCGCTGGACATCTCGGCCGATCTCCTGGTGACAGAGGTGGCGCCGCCGGCGTCGCTCATTCAGCGGTTGGGACGGTTGAACCGGCGCGCGACCCCGGAGCGAGATGACGGGCCAAAGCGCGCGCTGGTCATCGAGCCAACCGGGGAGCGACCGCACCTGCCCTACGAGGCGACAGACCTGGACCTGGGGCGGGCGTGGCTGGCCAGGGTAGTGGGTCGGGAGACGTCGCAGCGAGATCTCGCCGTCGCCTTCGAGGGGGTGCTGGCGGGTCAGCCGCCGGCACCGCGGGTCGAAGCAGCCTGGCTCGAACGGGGAACGGTGATGGTGGCCGAACCGCTGCGCGAGGTCGAGTACACCGTGACCGTCGTGCGAGCGGAGGACGCGCCGCGCTGCGTCGACTCAAACGGGCGGCCAGTGGCCCGCGAGGTGGCGCGTTACGCAGTGCCGATGCCCTACCGGCCCGGCCTGGCAATGCACAACTGGCGCCGGCTGGGACTGGCGCTGGTCGCGCCGGCCGGCAGCATCGAACTGGATCCGAGGAGGGGCGCCCGATGGCGACAGGGGTAATCACGGCGACGGGCACGTTGCGGATCGGGCTGCATGATCCGGGCATGTCGGCGCTCCACCGGGTGGGACTGGGTGGGCTGGCGCTTACGCTCGAGGCGATCGATCGCAACCGCCCGGCCGAGCGCGCCGCCCTGCACGCGCTCGGCGGGAGCTGGGAGGTGGGGCCGCGTGCGGTGGTGTTCACCTTCACGGGCGATGGCAAAGCGTTCTTCAAGCATCTAATCGAGGTAGCGTTTCGCGTCTCGCGCAACGGCCTGATCGAGTTCATCGGCCTCGGCGACCCGGAGACGTCGGCCGACGGCATCATCCGCCACGAAGCGCTGCTCAATACCTTCTTGCAGCATCCCCGGACGCGCCGCGCCGAATCCGCGGGTAAGCCCGGCGGTGCGATCACCCTGCAAATCGACGACGTCCCGCTGCCGTTGGTGTACCGGCGGGTGCAGGAGTATGCCCACCAGCAGGCGACCTTTGATCCGCGGCGACGGCACGAGATCGTGGGTTGGCAGTCGCCAGGCGGTGCCGTGCGCCACCAGGCGTTCGGGGCTGATACGAAGCTGGAGGAGGCGCCGGGGCCGTGGCTGGCGCTGCTGTTTGCGCCGGTGGGGGCGATCTACTTCCGGGTCCAGCGACGGGGGCTGGGGCTGCGCCCGCAGTTCTGCCTGGTCCTCCTGGACCCGGAGGACCTGACCGCGTTTGTGTCGGCGCGCCGCCTCTACACGGGCCTGGGCGTGCGCGACTTCGTTGTGGCAGGCGCCGCCGAGGCGGGCCTGCGCGTGCTGGCGACGCTGGCGGCGGAGGATCTGTTGCACGAAGCCGATGAGTTGCGCTGTGCCGTCATGGCGTTCGGGGTAGTGCCGTGGTCCTCGCAGCAGAAGACGCGGCTGGAGGTCTTCGAGGTGGTGCGGCTGGGGCGGTCGGTGCTGGCGCTCTACGAGCGCGCACGCCAGTGCATGCCGGTGTTGTCCGTGCCACCGCCCAAACGCGATGCGGCGCCGAGTGGACGCGGCGGGCGGCAACGCGGGGCCGCCCCGCAGGCCGACGAGCCGGCCGAAGCGCGGTGGCTGGTTAGCCCAGTGCCCGATCTGGTCGCGCGCAACCTGGTGGCTGGTCGGCCATGGTACGCGGATTTCACGGCCCTACTAGCGGACCGGGAGACGCGCCGGCAACTGGAGATCTACGAGGCGGCGGCGCGGGCCCGCCGACGCGAGCCCGAGTTCACAGAAATGGGGGGACTGGCGGCGATGACGCTTCACGATGGTTCGCTGGACGAGGCGGCCGCGGCCCTGGTACGGGCCTGTCACCTGGCATGGCGACAGCGGATGGGCGCCCTGAGCGCCCGGGCTCAGGAACGCGGGGAGAGCTTCAGTGGGCTGGTCGAGCGCGAGCGCGAGCGGCTCCGGGTAGAGTTCGTCGGCTGCAAGAACGCCGCGACGCTGCGGGCGGCGCTGGTGGATTTCTGGTCGCGCGGCGGTCCCAACGCCGAATTGCAGCAGCACTGGTCCGTGCTGCTGCCGTTCCTCTCCGAGCAGCGCTGGCAACTGGCCCGCGACCTCGCGCTGCTGGCGCTGGTGAGCTACCCGCGCAGCCGCGCTGAGGGGGCCAACGACGCAGCGCATGACAGTACGACCGAGATCATGGACGACGTGGCTGAGGAGGGCACAGGGTGAGCAAGCATCTCTACGCGATCATCTGCACGCACCAGGGCACCGCGGCGAATAACCGGGCTGAGACGGAAGGCAACATCACGACGCTGCAGAAGCTGCTCTGGCAGGGCGACATCCACTCGACGGTCTCGGCAGAGGCGATCCGCTTCGCGCTGCGCAAGGGCTGGCAGCGGCGCGGCCTGCCCGTCAACCGCACCTGGGAGGAAGCGAGCCACCGCTGGCAGGACCCGAGCTTCAGCCAGGGTGAGGCGGCCTTCATCGACGACGACGTGCTGGGCTTCATGTCGGCCGAGGCGGCGAAGGAGGAGGCGAACGAGGCGGAGAGCGAGGCACCGCGCCGGGGCCGGGCCCGCGGCACCGCCCGCGTGCGCCGCGCCCGGCTCGAGGTGACGCGCGCCATCTCGCTGACGCCGTGGCCCGGTGACGTGACATTCAACGCGGCGTCCATCGGTGCCACGCCGTCGGCCTCGCGCACGGGCCGCGATCCGGTGCCCTACGGCACCGAGGTCCACGCGACGCGCTACCAGTACGGCTTTGCGCTGACGCCCGAGTCGCTGGCGCGGCCAGAGCGCGCGCTCGACGTCATCGATGGCCTGACAGCGCTGGGCGAGGTGGCGGGCAATCACGCGCGGTTCCTCTTCGACTTCTCGCCCGAGTCGGTCGTCTTCCGCTGGACCGACGACTTCGCGCCGCGCCTGCTTTACGGATTCGTGCCGGTCGGTGGGGGCGGTGTTGGCGTGCCGGCGATCGTCGCGCGGGTGCGGGCGGGCGACCTGGACCCGGCCGAGCTGGTGGTGGGCGGTGGCGTGGC
>JBHOQZ010000715.1:0-2209 GCA_042408635.1 Chloroflexota bacterium | reverse complement strand
CGCGGCGCGAGCGGGCGGGCGGAGTCGAGCTCGCGCCGGCCGACGGCGGCGCCGGGCCGCGCGTGCGCGTCGACGCCGGGCCGCTCAATCTGGTAGTCGAGGGTGAGGGCGGCCGGACCCTCCTGGCGCTCCCGCTCGACGACGTGGACGTTCACGGCCTGCTCCACGTGCCGCCGCTGGCGCTCGATCCGGGCGGCGGCAGCGCGAGCGTCTCGTTCCGGTTGGCAGGCGGGGAGCGGCTCTATGGCCTGGGCGAGCAGTTCGACGGGCTCGACCACCGCGGCCACGAGCACACCCTCTGGAACTCGGATGCCTGGGGCACGACGACCGGCGCGGCCTACAAGGGCGTGCCGCTCGTGCTCTCCAGCCGCGGCTGGGGGCTCTTCCTCCACACGCCGGCCCGGGTGGTGGCCGACCTCGGCCGCCGGTCGCTGGTGGCGGGCACGCTGACCGCGAGCGAGCCGGAGCTCGACCTGTTCGTGCTGGACGGGCCGACGCCGGGGGAGCTGCTGGGCGCCTACACGGCGCTGACGGGCCGGGCGACGCCGCTGCCGCGCTGGGCGCTCGGGCTCTGGCTGAGCCGCTGCCGCTACCCGTCGGCCGAGGTGGTCGAGGCGGTGGCGCGGCGGGTGCGCGCCGAACGCATCCCCTGCGACGTGCTCCATCTCGACCCCGCCTGGCTGGCGACGCCGAACCTCAACTGCGACTTCGTCTGGAATCGGCGGGACTTTCCCGACCCGGCCGGCTTCCTCGGCCGCCTGGCGGCGAAGCACTTCAAGGTCTCGCTCTGGGAGCTGCCCTACGTCTCGGCCGCGACCGAGCTCTACCGCGAGGGGCTGGCGCGCGGCTACTTCGTGGCCGGGACCGACGGCAAGGCGGAGGGGATCGACCCGGTCGATGGGCAGCCGCGCGGCATCGTGGATTTCACGAACCCCGAGGCGGTAGGCTGGTGGCAGGCTCTCCATCGCCCGCTGCTGGAGCTGGGCGTGGCGGCGTTCAAGACCGATTTCGGAGAGGGAGTGCCGCCCGGGGCGCGGTTTGCGAGCGGCCTAACCGGCCTGACCGGCCACAACCTCTACCCGCTCCTCTACAACCGGGCGGTGGCCGAGGTTACGGCCGCCTACGCGGCCGAGCACGGCGGCGGCGCGACGCTGGTCTGGGGTCGCTCTGGCTGGGCAGGGTCGCAGCGCTACCCGGCCCAGTGGGGCGGCGACCCGCAGACGACGGTCGAGGCGATGCGGGCGACGTTGCGTGGCGGCCTGAGCTGGAGCCTGTCGGCGCCGGGCTGGTGGAGCCACGACATCGGCGGCTTCTACGGACCGCCGCCCAGCCCGGCGCTCTACGCGCGCTGGGCGCAGTTCGGCCTGCTCTCCCCGCTGGCGCGGGCGCACGGCACGACCCCGCGCGAGCCATGGGAGTTCGGTGACCGGGCGCTGGCGATCTGCCGCGACTACGCCCGGCTGCGCTACCGCCTCATCCCCTACCTCGAACGACTGGGCGACGAGGCGACGCGGGCGGGGCTGCCGGTGCTACGGCCGCTCCTCCTCGAGTTCCCGGACGATCCGGTGGCGCCGACGATCGAGGATCAGTACCTGCTCGGGCCGGACCTCCTGGTCGCGCCGGTGTTCAGCGAGTCGGAGGCGCCGGTCGAGCGGCCGCTGTATCTGCCGGGCGGCGCCGACTGGCACGACCTCTGGACCGGCGAGCGCCACGCCGGCGGCCGCTGGCTCGCGCCGACCGTGCCGCTCGAAACGCTGCCGGTCTTCGTGCGCGCCGGCGCGGACCTCACCTTGCTGCCGGAGGACGAGGATCGGCTATGGTTGACATAGCAGGCAGCTCAGCGCGTGGGGGTGCCCCGGCCGCACGCGCCGCCACCCGGCCGGTCCGGTGGCGGCGCGAGCGAGCCCGGCGGGCAGCCAGGCGGTGCGAAACGAAGCCCGCGCCGCCACCTCACCCGGGCTGGCCATGTCAGCGGACCCGGCCGGCGGGTGAGCGTGGCGGCGGCGAGCGCTATGGGCGAAGCAGGCGGGGTGGGTGCTGCGGTGAGCGATGAGCTGGCGGGCCGGGTGGCGATCGTCACCGGGGCGAGCAAGGGGATCGGCCGGGCGATCGCGCGCGCCTACGTGGCGGCCGGTGCACGCGTGGTCCTGGTGCAGCGCGACGCCGCGGCGGGCGCGGCGCTGGCCGCCGAGCTGGGCGAGGAGCGGGC
>JBHOQZ010000714.1:0-1408 GCA_042408635.1 Chloroflexota bacterium | reverse complement strand
CGCGGCGCGCCCGACGGGTCCCCAGCCGCCGAGCGCGCCGGGGCGGAGGGCCGACATCAGGAGGAGCAGGCGCGGTGAGCCGGCTCTCGGTCGAGAGCGTCGACAAGGCGTTCAAGGGGCTCCAGGTGCTGCGCAGCGTCTCGCTCAGCGTCGAGCCGGGGGAGCGCCACGTCATCATCGGTCCGAACGGTGCCGGCAAGACGACGCTCCTCAACTGCATAAGCGGGTTCCTCCCGATCGACGCGGGGGCGATCCGGGTCGACGGGCGGGAGGTGAGCGGCCTGCCACCGCACACGCGGGTGGGGCTTGGCCTGGCCCGCACCTTCCAGAAGACGAGCCTCTTCGACACGCTGTCGGTCGAGCAGAACGCACAGCTCGCGGTCGCCGCGACCCGGCCCTACCGGCGCGGGCTGTTCAGGCCGTGGCGAGCCTACGCGGAGCTGCGGGAGGCGGCCGAGGCGCTGCTGCGCCAGTGGGGACTGTGGGAGCGGCGCGACATGGTCGTCTCGGCGCTTTCCTACGGCGAGCAACGCGTGCTCGAGGTGGTGCTGGCGCTCGCCTCGGGGCCACGCCTGCTGCTGATGGATGAGCCGACGTCGGGGATGTCGCCGGCGGAGACCCGGCAGGCGATCCGCCTCATCCAGGGGCTGCCGCGCAGCGTGGCGCTGCTGGTGATCGAGCACGACATGGAGGTCGTCTTCGCGGTGGCCGACCGGATCACGGTTCTCCACCACGGTGAGGTGTTCCTGAGCGGGCGGCCGGAGGAGGTGCGCGGTGACGAGCGCGTCCACGAGATCTACTTCGGCGGTGGCGCGCGCGGTCATGCCTGACGCCGCGGCCGCGCCGCCGGTCCTGGCGCTGGCGGACGTGCACACCTTCTACGGCGCGAGCCACATCCTGCACGGCGTGTCGCTGGTGGTGCCGCCGGGGAGCTGCCTGGCGCTGCTCGGGCGCAACGGCGTGGGGAAGACGACGACGATCCACACGATCGCCGGGCTCGTGCCGCCTCGCTCGGGCAGCATCCGCTTCCGGGGACAGGAGATCGCCGGCCTGCCGCCGCACCGGATCGCCCGCCTGGGCATTGGGCTGGTGCCCCAGGGGCGGCGCGTCTTCCCCTCGCTCACCGTGCGCGAGAACTTGACGATGCCGGCGCGCCCGCCGCGCGAGGGGGGACCGCGCGAGCCGTGGACGCTGGAGCGCGTGTTCGCGCTCTTCCCGGCGCTGGCGGCGCGGGCGGCCAACCTCGGCCATCAGCTCTCGGGCGGGGAGCAGGAGATGCTGGCGATCGGGCGGGCACTCATGACCAACCCGACGCTGCTGCTGATGGACGAGCCGTCGGAGGGGCTGGCGCCGGTGATCATCGAGCGGATCGGCGAGACGATCGGGCAGCTCAAGGCGACCGGCCTCT
>JBHOQZ010000713.1:0-1614 GCA_042408635.1 Chloroflexota bacterium | reverse complement strand
ACCGAGGGAATCGACCCGAAGGCGGCCAGCTACCAGTCGCTCGCCAACAAGATCGCGGCAGCCAAGCCCGACCTCATCTACTACGGCGGCATCACCCAGAACAACGCCGGCAAGCTGGTGAAGGACATCCGCGACGCCGGCATCACCGCCACGTTCATGGGGCCGGACGGTATCTTCGAGGAGGCGTTCATCAAGGACGCCGGCGACGCGGCCGAAGGCGTGTTCTCGACCTTCGGCGGGGTTCCCCCCGACAAGCTCACGGGTGCCGGCGCCGAGTGGTACTCGAACTACAAGCGCAAGTACAACTCGGAACCAGAGGCCTATGCGTCCTACGGCTACGAGGCGGCCAAGGTCGCGCTCGACGCGATCCGTCGCGCCGCCACCAAGGACCGCGAGGCGATCCGCGCTGCCGTCTTCGCTACGGTGAACTTCAACGGCATCCTCGGCACTTGGAGCTTCGACCAGAACGGAGACACCACGCTCACGACCATGAGCGGCAGCGTTGTGAAGAACGGCAAGTGGGAGTTCGTCAGCACCCTCGCTGCCAATCCCTAATCACCAGCTCAGTCAACGCGTGAGAGGCGCCGGATCGGCTGACCCGGCTCCCCTCACGCGTGCACCCCCTCACGCACCGGGCGCAGGCCGATCGGGCTGGGCGAGCGCGGCCAGTCCGCCGAGCGCCAGCACCCCACCCGACAGCACCAGGCCCGCTGCCAGCCCGGCCGGGGTATCGGCCAGCGCGCCCGAAACGAGCGGGCCCAGGCACTGGCCGGCGGCGAACGCCACCGTGAAGGCGCCCAGCCCAGCCGCCCACCGCTCGGGTCGCAATGACCGCCGCACCAGCGCGGTCACCGCCGTGACGACCGTCAGGAAGGAGCCCCCGAAGAGGAGCGCCGAGACGAGCATGGCGAGGTAGGCGCTCGACCAGAGCGGCAGGAGCGCGCCGGCGGTGACCACCGCCATCGTGGCCGCGATTGCGCGCCCGCCGCGCTGGCGGCCGACGACCCGCGACCAGAGCGGGCCCGAGGCGATCGCGGCGATCCCCAGCGCGGCCCAGAAGAGCGCAACCGCCAGCGTCCCCTCGCCGTGCGAGCGCAGGTACGCGACCACGAAGGCCATGTAGGAGACGTAGCCCAGCCCGAACAATCCGTAGGCCGCGAACGCCGGCGCGAGCGTGCGCCAGTTCGCACGGTCTCGCCCCGACGGGCGCACCACGCCCGTGGGCTCCGCCCGGGGTGCTGCCACCCGGCCCCAGGCAGCCGCCAGGGCGAGCAGCCCCAATCCGCCCAGACCGAACCACGCCGTCCGCCAGGCGCCCGCGCCGCCCTGGTCGAGCAACGACGGCACCAGCACCCCGGAGAGGGCGATGCCCGCGCCCACTCCACCGTAGTAGGCGCCCAGCACGAGACCTACCCGACGGGGCGCCTGCGAGGCCGCCTCCGCCGCTAAGCTGCCACCGGCGACGAAGACGACGGCACCGGCCAGCCCGACGAGCAGCCGCAGGAGCAAGATGAGCTCGTACACCGCGGTCAAGCCCGAGAGGAGCAGGCCGATGGCGGTCGCGGCCAGGGCCGCGAGGAAGGTGCGCCGCAGTCCGAGCCGGGCGCAGAGCGG
>JBHOQZ010000712.1:0-1255 GCA_042408635.1 Chloroflexota bacterium | reverse complement strand
GCGCTCTGCGCCTGGCGCTGCACCTCGAGCAACCCCTGCTCGAGCGCGCCCCGGAGCACGACCGGGCTCTGCAGATTGCCGGCCAGGGCGACGCGGGCGGCGGCCGCCTCGACGGCGACGCGATTATAGGCGATCGGCTCGGGATCACCGCTGGGTTGCAGCGGCGAGGCGAGCAGGTGCGTGCGGTCCGAACCGCCGTCGGCATCGTCGACGCCGACGAGGCGATAGGCGTCGGTCGAGGTGGTCGTCCGGCTGCCGTTGTATTCGGCAAGCCCGACCACGTCCTCGAGCGGGCCAGCGGATTCCATGCATCGTGTCCTGGTGCGGGAAGTCGGGGTGCGGCCGCTCGTGGGCAGGGCGACGCGGGCCGGCGCGGGATAGGCGGCATTGTAAACGAAACCCCTTGACGGCGCGAGCGGCCGGTCGGCCCATGGCGACCCGCGCTGCCCGCCAGGCAACGGCACGGCCGGGGCTTCCAGCCGGCGGCACGGGCCGCGGCGCGCGTCAGACCTTCGTGTGCGGGTCGAACAGTTTGGCGTACTCGTCGAGGGCGAAGCGGTCGGTCATACCCGCGATGTAGTCGCAGACCACCCGCGCCGTCGGCTCCCCCTGGCAGCGGGCATACACGTTCGGCGGGAGCTGCTGCGGCCACTCCATGTAGGCGTTGAAGAGGTCGCGCAGCACGCGCGTCGCCTTGGCGGCCATGCGGATCACGCGGTACTGGTTGTACATGCAGCGGTAGAGGAAGCGCACCAGTTCGCGGTTGCGGGCGTCCAGCTCCGGCGAGAAGCGCACCACCCACTCGCCCGCCCCGCGCACGTCCTCGACGCTCTGCACCCCCAGCCGCTCGATCGAGCGCGCCGACTCCTCGATCAGGTCGTGCATGAGCGCGTCGCGCACGATCCGGATCGCCTGGTGGCGCATGAGGTCGGCGTGGCCGCGGCCGACGAGCCGCTCGGCGGCCGCGCGCGCCTCGCGCCAGAGCTGCACCTCGTCGAGCATCTCGAAGGTGAGCAGCCCAGCGCGCAGGCCGTCGTCGAGGTCGTGGCTGTTGTAGGTGATCTGGTCGGCGACGCTGCTGATCTGCGCCTCGATCGAGGGCTGCTTCTCGGGCTCGAAGGCGCTGGCGTCGGCGCGGTCGTAGTCGGTCGAGTGCTTGATGATCCCCTCGCGGACCTCGAAGGTGAGGTTGAGGCCGCGGAAGCCGGGGAAGCGCTCCTCGAGGTAGTCGACGATGCGCAGGCTGTGGGCGTTG
>JBHOQZ010000709.1:0-4983 GCA_042408635.1 Chloroflexota bacterium | reverse complement strand
GTCGCCGATCGGGGTGGACGCCGCGGCGGCCGCGGGCGGACCGGCGCCCGCTGCGGGGTGGGGCGCCACGGGCAGGTAGCTGCGGAAGGTGCAGCCGTGGCCGGGGGCGGTGGTGATGTCGATCCAGCCCCCGCAGCGCTCCACGATGCCGTAGACGGTGGAGAGGCCGAGGCCGGTCCCCTGCCCCGGAGGTTTCGTGGTGAAGAAGGGCTCGAAGAGCCGCTCCAGGCTCTGGGCGTCCATGCCCACGCCGGTATCGCCCACCTCCAGCCAGGCGTACTCCGGTCCGTCCGGGCCGGGCGGCAGCGCACGGACCGCGCCAATCCGCTCGGTGGGTGGCCCCGGGGCGGGGAACCCGCTTGCGGGTGTGGCCGGGCTGGGCCGCCGCGTAACCCGATGGAGCACCTGCTCAGGGTCGGTCGCCGGGGCGGACCGGACCGGCTGGTGCCGGCCGGTGGCGATGGTGAGGCGACGCCGGTCCAGCGGCGCGTCGAGCGGCATGGCGTCGCGGGCGTTGACGGCCAGGTTGAGCAGGATCTGCTCGATGCCGCCCGGGTCGGCCATGACCGGCGGCAGGTCGGGGTCGAGCCGGATCACCAGCTCGATGTCCTCCCCGACGGCCTGGCGCAGCATCCCGGTCATGCCGCGCACGACCGCGTTGAGGTCGACACGCTGGGGCGCGAAGGTCTGCCGGCGGCTGAAGGTGAGGAACTGTTGCGTCAGCCGGGCACCGCGCTCGGCGGCGGCCTGGATCTCGAGCAGCGCCTGATGGGCCGGCCCACCCGCGGGCAGCGTGGGCAGCACGAGGTCGGTGTAGCCGAGGATCACGCCGAGGATGTTGTTGAAGTCGTGGGCGACGCCGCCGGCCAGGCGACCGATCGCCTCCAGCTTCTGCGCCTCGGCCCGCTTGCGCTCCGACAGGTCGGTCGAGACGCCGACGAGGCCCACCGTCTCGCCGGCCGCATCGCGGATCACCGTGCCGGTGACGTAGGCCGGGAACGTCGTACCGTCGCGCCGCACCGCTTCGAACTCGTGCGACCAGCGCTCCAGACCCGGCAGTTGCGGCATCAGGGCATAGCTGCCCATGCGGCCGGGCTCGGCCACGGTCAGGTCCACGACATGGCGCCCCAGCGCCTCGGCCGCGCTCCAGCCGTAGAGGTGCTCGGCGTGGCGGTTCCAGTAGGTGACGTGGCCCGCCAGGTCGGTCGCGATCACCGCCTGCTCGACGGTGTTGAGCAGCAGCTCCTGGAAGCGCAGGCGCGCCTCGTCCTGGCGCCGCGCCGTCGTCTCGCGCCAGATAGCCAGCACCGCCTCGACGTTGCCCTCGGCATTCCGCTCGGGGACGACGCGGACCTCGAAGCTGACCAGCGCCCCGCTGCGGCGCACGATGGTGAGCTCGCTGTCCACGCGCTCGCCCGTCGCGAACGCCTGACGCAGCAGCGCCTCCCACTCGTCTATTTGCCCGGTGGGCAGGTCCAGTTCGCGATTGGTGCGGCCGAGCATGGCCTCGGGCGCCAGCAGCGCGAGCGCGGCGAGCGCCGGATTGACGTAGCGGTGCCGCAGCTCACGGTCGAAGCGCACGATCCCGTCGGGCAGGTGCTCGGCCAGTGAGCGAAACTCCGCCTCGCGCTGCCGCAGCTCGGCCTCGTAGGTGCGCCGCTGAGTGACATCGCGGGCACTCACGACGGCGCGCAGCGCCGGCCAGGTATCGCCGAAGGGGGTGGCAACCGCCTCCAGCCAGGCCCAGCCTCCAGCCGGGCGCCGCCACCGCACCTCGATGGGGCGCGGGGACGAGGGACGCTCCAGGCGATCGACGAACGCCGCGCGCGCCGCGTCGAGGTCGTCGGGGTGGAGGAAGTCGAAGACGTTACGGCCGATCAGCGCCTCGGGCGCGTAGCCGAGCTCGTGCTCGCTGGCACGGTTGACGTAGAGGATCGTCCCGTCCCGGTCGAGCACACCCAGGCTGTCGCGCGCGTGCTCGATGAGCGCCCGAAACGACAGCTCATCCAGGTCGCGGTCAGCGCCGGTCGGCCCACCGGGGGCGTCCGACGCTGCGCCCGTCCCCGGCGGCTCGACCGGAAGATCGCTTTGCCCCTGCTCGCTCACGGTCCATCCTCGACGAGCGGCGCCGCTGCGCCCGGTCCGATTCGCCGCCTATTTTAGCGCGCCCGAGCGTCTATTGGCGCACCGCGGGCGGGTGTGCTCGGCCGGCGACCACACGAGCCGCCGGGATGCCGCCTGCCGGTCGAGGCGGCCGGGATGGAGGGTGTTACTCTCCGTCTCGCGTTGCGTCTGAACCACCACCCGGGCGCGACCGGCCGGCTCCCCCGGCACCATTGCCATCGGCCGGGGGCCGTCTGGCACCCACGCTGACGAGCAGCCGGCGCGGCCAGCCGGATGGGCGCGACCGACTCGGGCAGCCGGCCACTCCGCGGCGATCGGCTGCCCATGTTGCGCTGGGCGAGGGTAAACGGTATCGTGGGGTCGCCGAGCGGAACGGTTGACCGAGGGCTGCTCAAACGTCCCCGCGATGGCTTGGGCTGGCAGGAGCCCGGTACCCCACCCGCAAGCGGGTACCCGGCGGGTGTGGCGATCCCCTCGCGACAAGGAGGCCCTCACCGCGATGTTGCTCGCCTCATCGAGGCTCCACCGCGCGCTGCGCATCTGCGCGCTGCTCTGCCTGCTGGCAGCCCTTCACCTCACCATCACCTGGCCGGTAGGTGCCGAGCCGGGCGTGGTCGTCACCGGCGTCGGCTGGGACGGCACGGTGGTGCCGGGCACCTGGAGCCCGGTGCGGGTCCAGGTCTCGGACGCCGCACCCGCCAGCGGGTACCCGGAGGTGCGCGCCCGCGTCGAGATCGTGATGAAGAGCCGGTTCCAGCCCGGCCCCCAGGCCAACCCGGTCGAGTTCCCGACCGGCGCGTTCGGGCAGGATGTGGTGCTCAGCCCGGGCGTGACCAAGGAGCTGGTGATCTGGGTGCCGTCCGACTACGGCTACGGCCCGAACAACACCAGCCTCGGGCTGGTGCGCCTGAGCGTCGACGGCCGCACGCTGGCCGAGCAGCCGATCGAGTTCCGAGCGGTGCGCAACGCCACCTGGCCGCTGATCGGCGTGCTGGCCGAGGCGCCGGAGGTCGCGCGCGCCATCGAGGGGATCGAGCTGCCGCTGCAGGGGTTGCCGGTGCCGCTGACGGTGGCGCGGCTGACGCCGTCGAACCTACCAGGCTCGCCCGAGTCCGGCGGCGCCGAGCGGCTGCGCGCGCTCGCGGCGATCGTGGTGCAGGGCAACGTCGCGGCGAACCTGACCGGCGAGCAGCGCGAGACGATCCGCGACTGGCTCCAGACCGGCGGTCACCTGGTGATCGCGGGCGGGCCGCAGGCGGTGCGGGCGGCCGCCGTGCTCCCGCCGGGCGTGCTCACCATCAGCTTCGGTCCGAGCGAGAGCGCCGACCTGGGGCCGCTGGCGCGCTGGCTCGGGCGCAACGCGCCGTCCCCCGGCTCCGGGCCGGTGGCGCGGTTCCACGTGCCGCCTGAGGGCAACCGGGGCGCCGCGCTGGTGGGCAGCGCGGAGGCGCCGCTCGTCTGGCGCGGCAGCGTCGGGCAGGGCACGGTGACGATCCTGGCGGCCGATCCAGCGCTGCAGCCGCTGGTCGGCTGGCCGGCGGCCAGCGCCCTCTGGCAGCGGGCGCTCGAGCCCGCGCTCGGCACGATCGGCGACGAGGAGAAGGCGGCCGGTGTGCGCGCGCAGGGACGCGACAGCGCGCTGCGGCTGCAGAACGCGGTCGACGCGCTGCCGCCGGAGGCGTTCCCGAGCTGGCAGACGGTGGCGCTCATCCTGGGCGGGTTCGCGCTCCTGGTCGGCCCGGTGCTGCACCTGCTGCTCTGGCGGCTCGACCGGCGCGAGTGGCTGTGGCTGGCGGTGCCTGCGGCGGCGCTCTTGCTGTCGGGGGCGCTCTACTACGTCGGCATCGGCCGCGAGGGGCGCGACGTGCTCCAGAACGTGGTGACAAGCGTGCAGATCGACCCCGGCGGGCGATCGGCGCGGCAACAGGTCGCCGCCGGCTTCTTCGCGCCGACGCACGAGACGCTGGTCGTGGGCGTGCCGGGAGACCCGCCGCTGCGGGTGACGACCGCGAGCGGGCCCGGTCGCTACGGTGCCTACTACGGATACCCCGGACTGTCGGGCGCCGAGACGACCCGTCCGCCCTACCACGTCATCAGCGGGCGCGACACGCGCATCGAGTTCACCGGCGGGGAGTGGAACACGCGGGCGGTGATGCTCGAGCGCACGCTCGGGCCGGAGGTCGGGGCGATCTCGGCGCAGCTCGGTCTCGAGGACGGCCTGATCAAGGGCACGGTGCGCAACGACACCCCCTACCCGATCGAGGACGCCGCGGTCGTCCTCAACCAGACTCTGGTCAAGCTCGGTAGCCTGGCGCCGGGTCAGACGGTGCCGGTGACGCTCGACCCCGGCCCCCCGGCCGACCCGACGCGGGGCTACCAGTCGCTCTCCTGGCGGCTGTTCGGGCGCCCGCGCGAGGGCAGCGGGGGCGGCTACGCCACGGCGCCGGTGCCCGGGTACCCGCTGGCGGGTGCGGCGCTGTTTCCCTCGGCCTCGGTGCGGCCGATGATCGTCGGCGGGCCGGGCATGGAGCAGCTCGAGCTGCCGCAGGAGCCGGAGATCCAGCGGCGGGTGCGGCTGATGGACAGCGTGCTCAACGTGGCGCCGCGCGGGCCGGGTCCGGGGATGAACACCACGCCGCTGACGTTCGTCGGCTTCACGCGCGCGCCGGTCGGCCAGAACCTGCCGCGCGCGCAACGCCGGGTACCCGCCGGTGGTGGGTGGGACAACCCGCTCTACACGCTCACGCTGCTCCAGCAGCCGCTGCACCTCGAGCTGCCGCCCGGGCGGTTCACGATGCCGCCGGGGCTGGTGCCGGTCGAGCTGCTCAACACGACCAGCCGCAGCGGCGTGCCGCCGCT
>JBHOQZ010000706.1:0-12807 GCA_042408635.1 Chloroflexota bacterium | reverse complement strand
GGCGGCGGCCGCCGTGGCCTACCGGCGTTCGAGACGGACGATCCCGGCCGCCGTGCCGTGGCCGGCCCCGGGACCTCTGGGCGAGACGCCCGGTCTCGGAGCGTCGGTGGCTGCCGGCTCCCGGGAGGGCGAAGCCGTGGGGCCGGAGACGTGGCTGCGTGAGGTCGGTGCGCTGCTGATCGGGGCGCTCGCGCTCGGCGCGCTCGGCGCCGCCAACTCCTGGGATCTGCCGACTTACGCCGCGATCGCGATCGGCGCGACGCTGCTGGGCGCGGCGCTGCCGCTCGGCTGGTGGCGAGGCGGGGCCACCTCTCGGGCAGCGGTCCGGTGGCGGCTGGCGCGGCTGGCCGGCGCGCTGCTCCTGCTGCCGCTGGCGCTGGCGCTCTACGTGCCGTTCTGGGGGCGCTTCGAACGGTTCTACTCCGGCGTCACGTCGATACCCTACCGCTCGGGGCTGGGCGACTACCTCGCTATCCACGGCCTGTTCCTGTACGTGCTCGCCGGCGCGCTCGCGCTCGTGGGCGGGCGCCTCGTGGCCGGCAGCCGCTTCGCGCGGCTCGGACGCCTGGTGCTCCGCCACCTCCGGCGGCTGCCGCGCCTGCTGCACCGCCTCCAGTCGACCGCCGCCGAGCCGACCTCCCCCACGGCGCACGCGGGACGGGCAACCTCGCCGCCGGCCACTCTGGTCGGCCTGCTGATCACATGGGCGGTTGCCGGCGCGGTCGGGTTGGCGGGTGCGCCGGTGGCGGGGTTGCTGGGCGCCGGGCTAGCGCTCGTGGGCGGGCTGCTGCTCGGCGGGCTGCGGCGGCGCGGCGCTGCCGCCATGGCGGCTCCCTGGGTCTTCGCGCTCGGTCTGGCGGCGCTCGGGTTCGCGCTCGGGCTGTTCTGCGAGTTCTTCGCGATCGACGGCGACATCGGCCGCATGAACACCGTCTTCAAGTTCTACTACCAGGTCTGGACGCTCTGGGCCTGCCTGGCCGCCGTGCTGGCGGTCTGGCTGCTGCGCGAACTGCCGGATGGCTGGCGCGACCTCTGGCTGGCGGGCGGGGCCGTGCTGCTCCTGCTCGCCTTCGTTTATGTGCCGGTCGCCACCCGCGGTCGCCTGCTCGAGCGGTTCGAGCCGCTGCCGCCGACGCTCGACGGTGAGGCGTACTTGCGCGTTGCCCGGCACGACTTCCAGGGCACCCGCCTCGACCTGGCCGACGACCTGGCCGCCATCGAGTGGCTGCGCACCCACGTCGACGGCTCGCCGGTCATTCTCGAGGGGACGGCGCCGCTCTACGATTGGGGCGCCCGCTACGCGATCTACACCGGCCTGCCGACGGTCATCGGCTGGGACTGGCATCAGGCCCAGCAGCGGTGGGGCTACCGCGACGCCGTTGATCTGCGGCTGGACGACGTCTGGCAGATCTACACCCACCCCGCGCCCGAGGAGCGGCTCGCCCGGCTGCACGCCCACGGCGTCCGCTACATCGTGGTCGGCGGGCTCGAACGAGCGACCTACCCGGCGGCGTCGCTCGCGGTGTTCGACGCGATGGCCGCGCCCGGCGGTCCGCTGCGCGTCGCCTACGACCGGGGTGGGGTGCGCATCTACGAGGTGCTGGCGTGATGATGCCCGACCTGGCCTATCTCGGCCTCTGGTGGCTGGCGCTCCAGGCGATCTGGCTGGCCGCGCTGCCGCTGACCCTGCGGCTCTTCCGACCGTTCGCCGACGGCGGCGCAGCGTTTGCCCGGCCGGTCGGGCTGGTGCTGGTCGGCTACGCGATCTGGCTGCTCGGCATGCTCGGGCTGCTGCGCCTCACGGGCGCCACGGTGCTGGTGGGCGTGGCGGTGCTGGCCGTCGCGGCCTGGTCTTCGCCGGCGCAGCGGGCCGCCGCACTCGAGCGGCTGCGGCGGGGCAGCGTGCTCCTCTGGGCGGGGGAGCTGGTCTGGGTCGCCGGGTTCCTCGGCCTGGCCTGGCTGCGCGCCTACAACCCCGAGATCGTCAACACCGAGAAGCCGATGGACTTCCTCTTCCTCAACGCGCTGACGCGCGGGGAGGCGCTGCCGCCGGAGGATCCTTGGCTGGCCGGCTACCCGGTGAGCTACTACTACTTCGGCTACTACCTGTTCGCGCTGCTGGGCAAGCTCACCGGCGTGCCGAGCAACTACAGCTTCAACCTGGCGCTGGCGGCGCTGTTCGGGCTGCTGCTGTCGACGGCGTTCAGCCTGGGGGCAAACCTCGTCGCGCTCGGCCGCGGCGCGGCGGCGCCCGGTCCTGCCGCGGAGCCGCCGGCCACCGTCGGCCGGCGCGGGCTGGCGGTGTATCTGCTGGCGGGCGGGCTGGCGGCGCTGCTCGTGGGGCTGGCGAGCAACCTCGAGGGCCTGCTCGAATGGCTCAAGCGCCGGGGGCTGGCCACGCAGGAGCTCCTCGACCTTTTCCGGGTCCACGACCTGACACTGGCACCGGAGCCGTTCGGGAGCTGGTGGTGGTGGCGCGCCTCGCGCGTCATCTCCGACATCCACCCCGTGACGGGGCAGCGCGGGGAGACGATCAACGAGTTCCCCTTCTTCAGCTACCTGCTGGGCGACCTCCACCCGCACGTGATGGCGGCGCCGTTCTTCCTGACGGTGGCGGCGCTGGCGCTGCGGCTGCTCGTGGAGCCGGCGCCGGTCGGCCGCGCCTGGGCGCGGGCGCACCGCCTCGAGGCCGGGGTCGGCGCGCTGCTGGTTGGGGCGCTCGGCTTCCTCAACGCCTGGGACCTGCCTACCGGGATCCTGCTGCTGGCGGCCGCGCGGCTCGTCTGGGGCGCCCAGCGCGGCGAGCGCGGCGCCCTCGTGCGGGCGGCGCTGTTCGGGCTCGGGCTGCTGGCGGCGGCGCTCGCGCTCTACCTGCCGTTCTACCTCGGGCTGCGCTCGCAGACGATCGGGCTGGGGATCGTCGAGATCAGAACCCGGCCGGCGCAGTTCCTCCTCTTCTGGGGGCTGTTCTTGTTCCTCGCCTGGTCGCTGGCGCTGGTGGCGGCCTGGCGCAGCGGCGTCTTCGGCGGCCGCGAGGAGTATCCCGAGCAGGCGCTCCACCGTGGGGGCAGCCCGGGCGGTGGTCTGCTCGCGGGCCTGCCGCTCGGGCTGGGCCTGATCGGGGCGATCGTCGGCCTGCTGGCGGGCGCAACCGTGCTTGGTGGATTGCTACTGCTGCTCGGGCTGCTGCTCTCGACGGCGCTGCGCCCGCCGGCAGAGCCGGGGCGACCCGAGGGCACGCCCGGCTGGAGCGCCGCGCTCACGTTCGCGGGCGTCGCCACCCTGCTGCTGGCGCTCTGCGAGGTGGTGTTCGCGGCCGACGTGTTCAACTCGCGGCTCAACACCGTCTTCAAGCTCTACTACCAGGCCTGGCCGCTGCTCGCCTGCGCCGGGGCCTACGCCGTCGTCTACGTGGTGCTGGTGCTCGGGCGGAGCCTCGCGGCGCCGGCGCGCTACCTGCTGCGCCCGGCCTGGCTGGCGGTGTTCCTGGCGTTGCTGGCCGGCAGCCTCGCCTACACGGCGACGGCGCCGAACGCCAAGACCGGGGGCTTCGCCGGGCCGCCCACGCTCGACGGGATGCGCTGGCTCGCCCAGACTTACCCGGATGACGCCGCGGCGCTCGCCTGGCTGCGGGGGAACGTACGTGGTATGCCGGTGGTGCTGGAGGCGTACCAACCGCGCGCCTACGACTACACGGGTCGGGTCGCCGCCTATACGGGGCTGCCGACGCTGTTGGGCTGGGAGAACCACGAGGCGCAGTGGCGCGGCAGCCTGCCGGTCTACGGCCAGCGCGCGGCCGACGTGGACGCGATCTACCGGGTGGACGACCCGCTGGTGCTGCGCGCGCTGCTCGAACGGTACGGGGTGCGCTACGTCTTCTACGGCGAGCTCGAGCGCCGCCGCTACGGCGAGCTCGACCCCGAGCGGCGGCAGCGCTTCGCCCAACTGCTCGGCATCGCCTACGACAACGGGGGCACGACGATCTTCGGCCCGCTGGCGCCCGGCGTGGCCTCGGGCGGCCGATGAGGCGGGCAGGGTTGTCGGCGCGGCTGGGCTGGCTGCGCCGCCAGGCGGTTGAGCCGGGACGTTCAGTTGGCTGGAACCGGCGCCGGGCAACGCGCGTCGCGATGATGTATGGTGTGGGCGCGCGCGGCCGCGTCAAGGCGGAACGGCATCGTGTCGCCGATGAAACCGCGACGCGGGCTCGGGTCAACCCGAACATGGATCAATCAGGCGCGGCACGCGCCGGCGGCAGCAGTACCACCGCCGGTCGGCCGCCGGGAGCTGCCGGATGGATCGAACGGGCGTGGCGGTAGGGCGGGCGGGACGAACGCTAGAGCCGCCGGCGATCGAGCTGGCGGTGCCGACCGCGCCCCTGGTCGCGGCGGCGACGTTCCTCGTCGGCATGGCGCTGCGCCTGCCCGGCCTCTGGAACACGCCGCTGGGGGCGGTCGAGGCGCGGCGCGCGGCCGAGGCGCTCGACGCGCTGCGCGGTACGAGTGTAGACGTGGCGGCGGGGCCGCTCCTGATCTACGGGCAGATGCTCCTCTTCCTGGGGCTCACGCCGTCCGACATGGCCGCCCGGCTCCTGCCCTGGCTGGCGGGGGCGGCGCTGCCGCTGGCGACGTGGCCCCTGCGCCGCCACCTCGGGTACCCGGCCGCGGCGCTCGCCTCGCTCTTCCTCGCCCTCTCGCCCACGCTGGGCTTCTACAGCCGCTTCGTGGGTGCCGCCGAGCTGGCGACGCTGGGCACGCTGCTCCTGCTGGCGGCGCTCTACGCCGAGCGCACACCCATCCCGCAGCCCTACCTCGTCGGGCTCCTGGTCGGGTTGACGCTCGCCTGCGGGCCATTCGGCTGGCTGGCGCTGCTGCTGATGGTCGTGGCGCTGGCGGTGGCGCCAGGTAGCGGACGCCCGGGCCTCAGCTACGCCCGCCTGGGCGCGCTACTGGCCCGGCGCGCCTGGCTGGTGGCCGCGCTGACGCTCCTGGCGGTGAGCACGGGGCTCCTCAGCCGCCCCGGCGGGCTGCAGGAGGGCGCGATCGACGCGCCGGTCAGCCTGCTCGAGCGGCTTTTCCGGGCGCCGACCGGCGGCCCCTGGAGCACGCTGCCGGCGGTGCTGATCGGCTACGAACTGGTGCCGACGTTCCTGGCACTGCTGGGGCTGGTCACGGTCGGTGCCGGGCGCTCCACGACCCCGCGCGAGGACGCGGTGCCGCGCGTGCCGCTGCCCTCGTTCATCTCGACCTGGACCATCGCGAGCCTGGCGGTGCTGGCACTGGGCTTCCGCGCCGAGCTCGAGGCGGCACCGCTCCTGGTCGTGCCGATCTGCCTGCTGGCGGCGGTGGCGTCGGCCGACCTCTGGGACGATTTCACCCGGCTCCTCCGGGAGACTGCGGTGCTGGGCCTGGCGGCCGCCATGGCGTTCCTCATGTTGCTCGCCGGCTTCGTCCTTAGCATCTATTCGACGCCGGTCTGGCCGGGGTTCGTACCGGGCGCTGTCGTCTTGCTGCCGTTCGTGCTGCTGGCGGTGTTCGTCGGCCTGGCCTGGCTCTGGACGGGGCGGTCGGCTACCCTCGGCGCCCTCACCGTCGTGCTCGTGATGGGCGGGGTGCTCTTGACGGCGCGCGCGACCTGGCTGCTGAACGTCGCCCAGCCCGCCAACCCGAGCGAGTTGCTGGTCGTCGATGCCGGAACGGGCGACGTCCAGCAACTGCGGGACGACCTCTGGACGCGCTGGGCGACGCTGGCGCGCGGCGGCCGGCCGGCAGTGCAGGTGGCGGTCGCGCCCGCGCTCGCCGACCGCCTCGCCTGGTATCTGCGCGACTTCGAGAACGTGCGCTACGAGGAGCCGGCCACGAGCCGCGCGCGCGTGCGCATCGCGCCCGCGCCGCTACCCGGCACGACGGAGCGCCCGCGCATCTACACGCTGACCACGGTCGAGCCAGCCGAACCGGTCGGCCCGTTCGCCCGGCTCTGGCGCTGGCTGGTCTACCGCGAGCCGGGCGGCGGCCAGCGCGGCGTGGTGGTGTATGTCTACGATGCCCAGACCGCACCCTGACCGGGTCAGGGTGTGCTGCCGGCGCCCGCTCGAGCGGCCCGATCGCCGCGCGGGCGCCGGCTCTGCCACAGGGGACAATGCGGTAAGATGGTACGGTCCAGGCCCAGTGGAGGGACGGTTTCCCTGATGACAGACGCAGCCGTTCGCGAGGCGCCCGCCGCGCGGCCCGCCGGCTCGACGGCGACGGCACCCGCGCCGCGGGTTGAGCCGCACCGAACCCGCTTCCGCATCGACCCCGACCTGCTCCCGTACCTCGCGCTCATGGCGTTGGCGGCGCTCCTGCGCTTCTGGGTGCTCGGCGACCGTGCCCAGCACCACGACGAGAGCATGCACGCGCTCTTCAGCTACGATCTCTACCAGGGGCGCGGGTTCCGCCACGACCCGATCCTGCACGGCACGTTCCTCTTCATACAGAACGCGCTCGTCTACTGGCTGTTCGGCGCCTCGGACTTCACCGCGCGGCTCGCGCCCGCGCTCTACGGCATCGCCTGCGTCGGCCTGCCCTACCTGCTGCGGTCGCCGCGCTACCTCGGGCGCACGGGGGCGCTCTGCGCCGCCCTCCTCCTGTGCCTGTCTCCCTGCTTCCTCTACTATTCGCGCTTCATCCGCGAGGACATCTTCGCCGCCACGCTCCACTTCATCGCGGCGATCTGCATCGTGCGCTACCTCGACGAGCCGCGGCCGCGCTGGCTCTACGGGCTGAGCGCCGCATTCGCCTTCGCCTTCAACGACAAAGAGAACACCTACATGACGGCCGCGATCTTCGCCGCCTTCATGGCCATCTTGTGCTGGCGCGGTGTGGTGCCCGTGCTGCTGCGCGGCGGCAGCGCGCCGGCCGCGCGCAACAACCCGCCACTCGACGTCTTGGTGGTGCTGTGCACACTGGTAGCGCCGCTGGGGACCGCAATGATCATCGCCCTCGAGAAGCTCACGAAGGTCCCCACGAACAACGACACGCTGCTGGCGGCGGTGCTGGCGCTCCTGTTCTGCCTCTCAGCCCTGGTCGGGCTGCGCTGGCGCGCGAGCGTCTGGGCCACCTGCGCGCTGATCTTCTGGGGCATCTTCGCGGTCATGTTCACCACCCTTTTCACGAACCCGGTCGGGTTCTGGACCGGGATCATCGACAGCCTGCGCTACTGGCTCGCCCAGCAGGACGTCCACCGCGGCGAGCAGCCCCACCACTACTACGCGGTGCTGCTCTCGCTCTACGAGTTCCTGCCGATCGCGCTGGCGGCGTTCGGCGCCGTGATCGCCCTCCGCCAGCGCCAGCGGTTCGGCCTGTTCTGCCTCTGGTGGGCGGTGACGGCGTTCGGCTTCTACACCTGGGCGGCCGAGAAGATGCCGTGGCTGAGCCTGCACATGGCGCTGCCGATCATCCTGCTCGGCTCGCTCGCGCTCGGCCGCTTCCTCGACGGGGTCGACTGGCACGACCTCTGGCAGCGCCGCGCGGTGCTGCTGGGCGGCGCGCTCGTCGTGCTGTTCGCGCTCCTGGCCGGCATGTCGAGCTTCGGCTCGCCGCTAAGCGACCTCGTGCTCGCGCTACGCGGCGGCGTCGACCAGCCGCTCACAGTGATGCGCCGGATCTGGCCGTGGTTCCTGATGGCGGCCATGCTGGTGGGGATCGTCTTCTGGGCGGTCAGCTACGTGGCCGAGCTGGGCCGGCGGCGCGCGCTCCAGACGGTCGGGCTGACGCTACTGCTGGTGGCGGGGATCTTCTACGTGCGCGCCGCCTTCATGGCGAGCTACCAGTTCGGCGACATCCCGCGCGAGATGCTGATCTACACGCAGTCGTCGCCCGACGTGACCGCGATCATGCGCGAGATCCAGCGCCTCAACCACAGGACCGGCCAGGGCACCAACTTCAAGGTCGCCTACGACGCGGGCGTGTCGTGGCCGTTCGAGTGGTACCTGCGCAACCAGCGGGGACGCGTCTTCTTCGGTGAGGGGCTGCCGCCGACCGACGCGGGCGTGGTGCTGGTGAGCTTCGAGCCGTACAGCGGCGGTCTCACGCGCGCCGACGCGGCCGCGCAGGCGCTCGGACCCGACTACGTCGGCACGCGCTATCGGCTACGCTGGTGGTTCCCCGAGAAATACCGCTCGCTCACGCAGGGTGGCCCGCTGGCGGTGCCCGGCAACCTCATCGAGATCCTGCGCAGCGAGCAGAACCGCAACGAGCTCTGGCGCTTCCTGATCTACCGCGAGATCGAGCCGCTGGACTCCACGGACTTCATGCTGTTCCTGCGGCGCGACTTGCTGGCCGACCTGGCGACGCCGGTCAACGATCAGGTGGCGGCGGCAGCGCCGGCGGCGCCCGCCGCGCCGGCTACGGGCCAGGTGGCCGCGCCCGCGATCGAGCCGCCTACGAAGATCGTGGCTGTCCACCTGCTCGGCGGGCCAGGCGCCGGCGACGGCCAGCTCAACGACGCGAAGGGCATCGCCATCGCCCCCGACGGCAGTATCTGGGTAGCCGACACCGGCAACAGCCGGATCCAGAAGTTCGGGCCCGACGGCTCGTTTCAGCTCCGGGTGGGGTCGAAGGGCGAGGGGCCGGGGCAGTTCAACGAACCTTGGGGGATCGCGGTTGGCCCCGACGGCAACGTCTACGTGGCCGACACCTGGAATCACAGGATCCAGAAGTTCGCCCCCGACGGCACTTTCCTCAAGCAGTGGGGCTCGGTGGTCGACACGAAGGGGCTGACCGTGGGCGGGGAGAACGGCTTCTACGGCCCGCGGGCGATCGCGTTCACGCGCGAGGGGTCGCTCTTGATCACCGACGCCGGCAACAAGCGGGTGGTGATCTACAGCCCGGAGGGGCAGTTCCTCGGCCAGTTCGGGGGGCGCGGGGTGGACCTGGGGCGCTTCGAGGAGCCGATCGGCATCGCGACCGACAGCCAGGGCAACATCTACGTGGCCGACACCTGGAACCGGCGCGTGCAGAAGTTCAACGCCCAGCTCCAGCCGCTGGCGGCGTTCCCAGTCGGCGGCTGGCGCTCGCAGGCGGTGGCGAACAAGCCATACCTCGCAGTCGACGCCGCCGGCACCATCTACCTCACCGACCCGGAGACGGCGCGCGTCCAGGCGCTCGGGCCCGACGGGCAGGTGCTGCGGACGTGGGGCGGCATCGGCAAGGACGCCGCCTCGCTCGCGTTGCCGACCGGCATCGCGGTCGACCCGAGCGGGCGCGTCTGGGTGGCCGACAGCGGGAACGGGCGCATCGTCGCCTTCCCGCCCGTCGGCGGCAGCGGTGGTTGAGCTGGCTGAGGTGTTCCCCGAAACCGGCTTGATCCCGCCCAAGCCAGCGCGCGGCAGAGGGAGGCCCGGTTGAAGGGCCTGCGGGTCTGGGCTGGGCTGGCGATCAGCGTCGTCTGCCTGTACTTGGCGTTTCGCAACGTGGACCTGGCGGCGACCGCTCAGTCGCTGCGGAGCGCGAACTACTGGCTCATGCTCCCGGCGCTGGCGGCCTACTTCCTGGGCGTGTGGTTCCGAGCCGTGCGCTGGCGCTGCCTGCTCCAGCCGGTGAAGGACCTGCCGAGCCAGCGCCTCTTCCCCGTCGTGGTGATCGGCTACATGGCGAACAACGTCCTGCCGGCGCGCATGGGCGAGTTTGTGCGCTCCTACGTCCTGGGCCGGCAGGAGGGTGTAAGCGTGAGCTCGGTGCTCGCCACGATCGCGGTCGAGCGGATCTTCGACGGGATCGCCATGCTCACGTTCATGGCGTCGGTGGCGGCGTTCGTGCCCCTGCCCGGCGAACTACGCGACATCGCGGTCGTGGCGGCGGTCGTCTTCGCCGGCCTCGTCGGTCTGCTCACGCTGGGTGCCTTCTCCTCGGACGTCGGCCTGCGCTGGCTGGAGCGGCTGCTGCGGCTGACGCCGCCGGGCCCACGGGTGCGAACGCTCGACCTCGTCGAGCGGTTCTGCGTCGGGCTGCGCGCGTTGCGTAGCGCCAGACTGCTTGGTTTGATCTATCTGTACTCCCTGCTGGCGTGGACGGCCGAAGCATTGATGTACTATGTAATCGGCCTGGGCTTCGCCCTGGACCTGCCCCCGCAGGCCTACCTGCTCACGGTGGCGGCCGCGAACCTAGCGACGCTGGTGCCTTCGTCGCCGGGGTATGTCGGACCGTTCGACGCAGCGGCGATCTTTGTGCTCACGCTCTTCGGCGCGGGGGCGGCCGTGGCGGCCAGCTACACGCTCGCGCTCCACGCGGCACTCATCGTGCCGGTGGTCTTGCTTGGGTTCTACTATCTCTGGCGCGACCAGCTCACGCTGGGGGAGGTGCAGCGGCGGGTCGGTCCGGCGGTGCCGGAGACACGCCGGTCGGTGGCGGACGAGGCGCCAGCGGAGAGCGAGCCGGAGGCGGTCTCGCGGCCTCGCTGAGGACGCATCGGTCAGCCGGGACGCAAGGAAGGAAGCGCGCCGGGGGTGGAGGTCGGACCTCGACCCCCGACCCGGGAGCGAAGCCGGGCGAGCGCGCCCTGCCGGGGAGTGGACAAGGGCGGAATGGGCAAGATACTGATCGCCGAGGACGAGGAGCATATCGCGAACGTCCTCCAGATGATGTTGGAGGATGAGGGGTATGACGTCGTCTCGGTGCGCGATGGCTCAGCGGCGCTCAATCAGGCGGTGGAGCTGCGCCCGAGCCTGCTCATCACCGATGTGATGATGCCGCTGCTCGATGGACTTTCGCTGGTGCGTCGGCTGCGCAAGCTGGGCGACGGCTTCGACCGACTGCCCGTCATCTTCGTGAGCGCGCGGCCGCGCCCCACCGCGCCGCTCGACCCGCACTCACGCTGGATCGCCAAACCGTTCGACCTTGACGACGTGCTCCGCCTGGTCGAGTCGTTCGTGCCGCCACCCCGGTGCAATTGACAGCGCGCCGGCCGCCGATTAACCTACACACAGCACTCACGCCCGGCAGCCGCGGCGGCACGCTTCCCCTGCTCTGAGAGCCTCGGCCCGACCAGGTTGCGGAGCCCTGTCGAGCGTGACGACGGCGCCAGTTTACCACCTTCTCGGGAGCATTAAGAGCGGCTTCGCCGCGCGTTAAGGGGCCGGTTGCCAAACGCTGTTATGCTCATCGCCGGCGGGCGTGGCCGGTTCGATCCCGGCTCTACCACCGGGAAGGAGAGAGGGACGTGACGATAGGGAGCGGTGCGCTACGCCGTCGGCGCGACGCGCGCGAGTCTCTCCTCTTCCTCGCCTTCCTCGCCCCGAACCTCGTCCTGCTCGGGCTCTTCACCTTCTGGCCCCTCGTCTACAACCTCTACCTCAGCTTCTTCGAGTGGGATTTCATCGCGCCCGAGAAGCTCTACGTGGGCTGGGAGAACTACCAGTACACGCTGACCGACCCGGTGTTCCACCAGGTGCTGCGCAACACGCTCTTCTTCACGGTGGGCACGGTCGGCGGCGCCATGGCGCTCGGTCTGGCCCTGGCGCTCCTGCTCAACCAGCCGCTGCGCGGGCGCGAGGGGGTGCGGGCCGTGCTGTTCGCGCCGACGCTCCTCTCCGGCGCGGCGGTGGCGATCGTCTGGATCTTCATCCTCGATCCCAATTACGGGCTGATCCGCTACGCGCTCCAGCCGCTGGGGCTGCCGTCCCCGCGCTGGCTGAAGGATCCCTCGCTGGCGCTGTTCTCGGTCATCACGGTCGACGTCTGGAAGAACCTGGGCTTCAGCGTGGTGATCTACATCGCCGGGTTGCAGGCGATCCCGCGCGAGCTCTATGAGGCGGCGCGGGTGGACGGGGCCGGCGCCTGGACGCGGTTCACCCACGTCACCTGGCCCCAGCTCTCGCCGGTGACGTTCTTCCTCCTGGTCACCAACACGCTCGCCTCGTTCCAGTCGTTCGACATCATCAAGGTGATGACGGCCGGTGGGCCGGTGAACGCCACCAACACCCTGATCTACTATCTCTATGAGGAGGGGTTCGTCGCGTTCCACGCCGGCACCGCCGCCGTGGTGGCGGTCGTTCTGTTCATCCTCATGCTCGGCGTGACACTGCTCCAGTTCTGGTATGGGGAACGGAGGGTTCACTACAGCTGATGGCGGTCAGCGAGCGAATCGCGCCCCCCGGCGCGCGAACCGGCGCGCGGGCGGAGCAGGCCGGCCTCAACCTCGAGCGGCTGCTGCCGCGCGCGCTCGGCTACCTCGGCATGGCGCTGGCAGTGGCGATCATCGGGCTGCCGCTGCTCTGGCTGCTCTCGGCGGCCTTCAAGCCCACGGCCGAGATCTACCGCACCACCCCGTCGTTCATCCCCGACCAGCCGACGCTCGACAACTTCGCGCGCGCCTGGCGCGCGGCGCCGTTTGGCCAGTTCTACGTCAACAGCATCGTCGTGACGCTGGCCGACACCGCGTCGAAGATGATCAACGCGGTGCTCTGCGCCTACGCCTTCGCCTTCTTGCGCTTTCCCTTCAAGAACG
The DNA here is from genome assembly GCA_042408635.1 of Chloroflexota bacterium. GTDB lineage: Bacteria > Chloroflexota > UBA6077 > FW602-bin22 > JBHOQZ01 > JBHOQZ01. The sequence continues at coordinate 327 of JBHOQZ010000706.1, read as the reverse complement.
CGCTCTTCATGCTGATCCTGGCGGCGCTTATGGTGCCGCCGCAGGTGACGATCCTGCCGAACTATCTGACCATGGCGAACTGGGGCCTGGTCAACACACTTCAGGGTATCATCATCCCGCAGATGGGCGTGGCGTTCGGCACGTTCCTGATGCGGCAGGCGTTTCTCCAGCTCCCGCGCGAGGTGCTGGAGGCGGCCAGGGTCGACGGCGCCGGCCACCTCCAGACGCTCTTCCGCGTGGTGCTGCCGATGACGCAGCCGACGCTCATCACCTTCGGTCTGATCACGCTGGTGGGCCGCTGGAACGACTTCCTCTGGCCGCTGATCG
>JBHOQZ010000701.1:0-3592 GCA_042408635.1 Chloroflexota bacterium | reverse complement strand
CCCCGGCGGTCGACGCCGACCCGGCCTGGCCGCCGACCGTCAGCCCGGCCGATCCTGCTCGCGTGTCCGCCGAGCCGGCCCCCAGCGTCGAGCCGCCGGGCTCCGCCGCCGAGGCACTGCCGGACGGACCGAGCGCCGCTCCTCCGCCGGAGTCCCACCTACTGGCTGCCGGCGCGGCTGCTCAGGCCGGCAAGGTGGTCGCACCGGAGGGGCCTCCGGTGGAGGCGCACCTGTCGGCTGCCGGGTCGGGTGGCGCCACGCCCACCGCGGGCGGCGGTGATGACAGTGATGTGATGGCGCCGCCGGCCGAGACGCGCCCGCCGGCGCCGCCCGACGCCGACACACCGGCCCCGGCCGAGCCCATGGACACGGGGGCAGGCGCCGAGGCGACCGAGGCGCCGCCCGAGCCGACCGGCGGAAGGGTCGATTCGCCCGGGCGAGACGTCGGGCCCGCGTCGGTGGGGGAGAGCCCCGCCACGCCCTCGGGCCGCCTCGAGCTCTTCTCGGCGACGCTGGCGCGCTGGGGCTGGCCCGAGCACGCGCTGCCCGGATACATCCCGGGTCACGTCGGCCGCCACGCCGTCCAGCGGGCGCGGGGCGAGTTCGCGCTCGTGCCGACGCTCGAGACGCCGCCGCTCACCGGCCGGCCGCCCGGCAATGCGAAATGGCTCGCGCAGCTCGTGCACAGCAATCCGCTCTGGCTCAACCCGGCCGACGCCGAAAAGCTCGGCGTGGTCACGGCCGACCCGGTGCGCGTGCGCACCGAGATCGGCTTCTTCGTCACCCGCGCCTGGCTCACCGAGGCGATTCGGCCGGGCGTCGCGGGCATCTCCTGCCTGCTGGGTCGCTGGCGCCTCCAGGCCCTGGCGGGCAACGACCGCTGGTCGTCCGCGTTGACCGACCTGCGCGGTCCCGGTCTCGGCGGTCCGCCGGCCGGACCGGCACTCGGCGGCGCGCGCGACCGGCTGATGGGGGAGGGCGGGATCTGGTTGCTGCGACCGCTCCAGCCGGTCGAGCCGTTCGAGAGCGACGATCCCGACTCGGCCCGGCTCTGGTGGCGCGACGCCGGGGTGCCCTGCGCCCTGGCGCTGGCGGTGCACCCCGACCCCGTGAGCGGCCAGCAGGCGTGGTGCCAGAAGGTGACGGTCGAGCCCGCCCGCGAGGGCGATCTGCCGGGGCTGGTCGAGGTCAACGCCGCCCAGGCCGCGCTCGTCTACCGCGACTGGCTGGCGTTGGCGCGCCCGGCACCGGGGCCCGACGGTCTGCGCCGGCCGCCCTGGCTGCCGCGCCCCGGCAACCCGCCCGTCGAGCTCTACCACCTGCCGGTGCCGCCCGCCGCACCGGAGCCGCCCGCACCGTCTGTCCCCGAGGCGCCCAATGTCGAAGCGGTGACCGAGCCGACGACGGATCGTAACCGCGTGCAATTGGCGGAGGCGATCCTCCGCCCTGGCGTCGAAGCGGTGACCGAGCCGACAGAGGTTCATGCCCCCGCCGCTCAGGCAGCGGAGGACGCGACCGGGGCAGCATCGAGCGGATCGGAGGTGCTCACGGCGGCTCCCGGCGACACTCCGGCCGAGGCTGCCGACCCGCAATCGTAATGTCCGCGCGTCCGATTCGTCCCGGTGTTGCCCGAAAGGGGTGGCCGCCCGGCGCCATGAACGGCGGCGCGCGCGACCCCTAGCCCGGGATGGCAGGCGGGTACAGGACCAATCTCCCATTGCCCTCGTTGATGGCAGCCGTTACGATATGGTCGCGAAGTGACATAGAGCCACCGCGACGGCACCGGGTTGCGCGGAGGTAGGGATGGTGTGGTTGGGCAGGGCCCTGTACCGCCTCATGCAGGAGGAGGAGGGCCAGGGGTTGGTGGAATACGGACTCCTCATCGCGCTGATCTCGATTGCGTGCGTTGGCGCGCTCCTGGCCCTCAGCGCTGGCATCAAGGAGGCGCTCTACGACAAGATCGTCACCGAGCTCATCAACGGCGTGTTCGGTGGCGGCTGACCACCCGGCGCGCTTGCCCTTCCCCACCCCACCGACCCACGGTGCCAGGTCGGCGGCGCCGAGTTGCCCCGCCGTACCCGGTCGTTGCCCACACTCCTGAGTGGCCGCCCCGTGGGGCGGCCTTCGGTGTCAGGCTCCCCGTTTGACCCTCATCGCCGGGCGTCGACCGCCAGCGTCGCCTGCGCATCGCTTGCCGTCTGGTCAGATTCGCCGTTCGGTCCGCCGGGCCGTCCCGCGGCATTCGGGTGCACCGGTCGCCCGACCCCATGCCCGCTACCCCCGCGTGCTACAGTGCATGGTGATCGCGGCGGCCCCGCGCATCTGCCCGCGGGCAGGTGCGCCCGGGGTGCGGCCGTGCAAGGGAGGATGCGGATGGCGGAGAGGTTGTACCGCAAAATCGGCGCAGCGCACAGCGGCCGGTAGCGCGTGCAAGGGAGGATGCGGATGGCGGAGAGGTTGTACCGGATCCCGGTCGGCAGGTTCACGCTCACGGTCATCTCGGAGGGGTCCGGCCGATTCCCCGTCGCGGCGTGGACCGCGGTGACGCCGACGGCGTGGGGAAGTATCGAGGGTTTCGACGGGCAGGGGTTCGTGCCCCTCGGCTTCAACGTGGTCTACGTGCAGACGCCCGCGGGCGGCGTCCTGCTCGATGCGGGGCTCGGCGAGGAGAACGACGAGACGCGGGCGTTCCGTGAGCGGTTCGACGTCGAGGCGACCGGTGATGTCCCCGGGGCGCTGGCCGAGCTGGGGGTCACGCCGGCCGATGTGCGCGCGGTCGTGATCACGCACGCGCACAACGACCACTTCTACGGCGCGACGCTCGAGCGCGGCGGTGAGCAGGTGCCAGCCTTCCCCAACGCCCGCTACTACCTCGGCGCGGCGGACTGGGCGCACTACTCGAAGACGGCGGAGCCCGGCTCCCCGTTCCACGCGATCCTGGGGACGCTGCGCCGGCTCGGTCGGCTCGAACTCGTGGCCGAGCCGACCGAGATCCTGCCCGGCATCACGCTCCTGCCCACGCCAGGCGAGACGCCGGGCCACCTCAGCGTGGCAATCGAGTCGGAGGGCGAGACCGCCTACTACATCGGCGACCTCGTCCACCACACCGCCGAGATCACCCACCCGGACTGGGTGCCGCGGCTGCGCGACGGCGCGAGCCTGGTGGCGAGCCGGCGCACCTTCTACACGCAGGCGGCCGAGCGTGGCGGCATCGTCATCGCCAGCCACATCCCGTTCCCCGGCGCCGGCCGCATCATCGCGCGGGAGGGCAGCTTCGGCTGGCAGCCGATCCGGGCCGGCTGAGGCACCGGTGCGGCGCGGCCACCACGCCGACGCCCCCGCGTAGCTCCGGCGCCGCGCCCGTGTCTTGCGTCGATGCTCCTGCAGGCCGGGAACCCTACCGGGCCGGCGTGGATGGGCCAAGGGGCAACCCGCCGCGGACGGTTGGTTGTGCCTGGGGTGCTGGCGGCGTGGTCGGCGCGACCGGCCGTGGCGGTGCCACAGGCACCGTGATCGGCGGCGGCAGCGGCGGCACGGTCGGCGCCGTGGCCGGGCGCGTGGTCGGGGCGGCCGGGGCAGCCGTCGGCAGCGG
>JBHOQZ010000699.1:0-3704 GCA_042408635.1 Chloroflexota bacterium | reverse complement strand
GTGAGCACGGGCGACGCCGGCTCGAACACGTTCGTCGGCTTCCGCCGCTGGATCATCAACCACAGCCGGACCCGCATCCTCGCCTACGTGCACACCATCGTCGTCACGCCGGTTGCCGGCGCCACCTCGTCGGCGGGCACGACCAGCGGGCAAACGCCGACGTAGCAGTGGGTGTGGAGGTCCACCAGGCCGGGCGTGACGAGCTTGCCCGTCGCGTCGATGTGCAGCGTCGCCTCGCGCCGGTCGATCTCGGGCGCGACCCGCGCCACGCGGCCGAAGGCGAGCGCCACATCGCGCCGCCCGCGCAATCCCTGGCCTGGATCGATCACCTCGCCGCCGGTGATCACGAGATCATAGTTCGCCATCGCTCTACCCCAGCACGTCGCGGTTGACCAGGTTGCGCAGGGCCTCCCCGCGCAGGAGCCGCCGCATCTCCTCGGCCGCCAGGCGCCGCCCGGTGCGGATCGCCGCGTCGGAGAAGCCGCCCGAGTGCGGTGTCACGACGACGTTGTCCATCGTCAGGAGCGGGTTGTCGGGCGCGATCGGCTCCTGCTCGAAGACATCCAGCCCGGCGCCCGCGATCTGGCCGATCCGCAGCGCCCGGATCAGCGCCGCCTCGTCGATCACCGGCCCGCGGCCGGTGTTGAAGACGAACGCCGTCGGCTTCATCAGCGCGAACTCCGTGTCGCTGAGGAGGTGGCGCGTCTCGTCGTTGAGCGGCGCGTGCACCGAGACGTAGTCGCTGCGCATCAGCAGCGCGTCCAGCTCAACCAGCTCGACGCCGAGCTCGGCCGCGGCCGCCGGGTCGGCGTAGGGATCGAAGGCGATCACCGTCAGCTCGAACGCCTGCGCCCGGCGCGCTACGGCACGCGCGATCCGGCCGAACGAGATCAGCCCGAGCGTTTCGCCGTAGAGGGAGGGCATCGGCGGGAACATGGTGCGGTCCCAGCGGCCGGCCTTGACGGCGTTGTTGAGCAGGACGAGCTTGCGCGCGCAGGCGAGGATCAGGCCGAGAGTGTGGTTGGCGACCTCGCGCGTGCAGAAGTCGGGCGTGTTGCAGACTGGGATGCGCCGCGCGCTGGCGGCCCTGACATCGATCGAGTCGAAGCCGACGCTAGCGGTGACGATGCCGCGGCAGTCGGGCATCGCGTCCAACACCTCGGCGGTGACGGGCACGCCCGCGTTGATGAGGCCGTGGGCGCCGCGCACCGCCTCGCGCAGCTCGGCCGAATTGCCCACCTCGACCGGCACGAGCTCAGCGTCGACCTCGGCCAGGACGCGCCGCTCGTCCTCGAGCGTCGATTCGGGCGCGTGCGGAAAGAACGTGGGTCGGATCACCCTGAATGGCATGCGACTTCTCCCTTCGCCGGCCTCCGCCACACCCGCCGTGTACCCGCTTGCGGGTGGGGTGCGGCGGAGGGGCACATCGTTGTGCGCGGGCCGTCCCTGGCCCTAGGTTCGCGTCTGAGCGCGCGCTCCCCGTGCCCCCGCCACCCGGTGCGTGCCGCCCGGCGCCTTCGAGCCGCCGGGGTACCGCACCCGCTGCGGTGGGTACCCGGCGGGTGGGGCGGGCGGGGGCGGGCGCGCGGCTAGAGCTCGACGATGGCGGCGTTCGCGAGGTTGCTGATGCGGTCGAGGCGCCGGGTGTGCCAGGGCTCCTCCAGCCGGGCATTGGTCAGGTAGGAGAACGAGACGCCCGACTCGGGATCCGCCCAGCTATAGGAGCTGCCGGCGCCGCCGTGACCGAAGGCGCTCGGCGAGGCGATCGTGCCCAGCCCCCGGATCGTGGGGGTCTCGCCGCGCACGTGCGGCCCGAGACCCCGGTGCATCGGCAGCCCCATGTACTCGTCGACGCGCTCCTCGGTGTGGTTGCGGGTGGCGAACCGGATCACGCGTGGGCTGAGCACCCGCGCGCCGTTGAGCGTGCCGCCCGCCAGCAGCATCTGGTAGAACGCGGCGTAGGCCGCCGCGGTGCCGTAGCCGCCGCCGCCCGGCACCCCGGCCGAGCGCCACGCCGCCGAGTTGTGGTCGTCATTGGGCGCGAGGCCGCCCTCGACCGGCTTGTGCATGTCGGCGCAGCGGTCGTGCAGGTGGGCGGGGACGCCGACGTGCAGGTCGTCGAGGCCGAGCGGCGCGAGCAGGTCGTCGCGGATCACGGCGCGGTAGTCGCGCCCGGTCACCGCCTCGATCACCACCGCCGCCACCCAGTGGGCGGAGAGGCCGTGGTAGCGCAGGCGCGAGCCGGGAGTCCACTCGAGCGTGAAGTTGCAGACCGTGCGGCGCAAGAGCTCGTGGTCTTCCCAGGCGGCCGGCGGCACCTCCGCCGACGGGAAGCCGCCCTGGTGGGTGAGCACCTGGTGGAGCGTGATCTCGCCCTTGCCGTGGGCTGCGAACTCGGGCACGTGGTCGGTGACCCGGTCGGCGAAGCTGACGGCCCCCTGGTCGACGAGCTGCCAGACCGCCGCCGCCGTCAGCACCTTCGTCTGCGAGTAGAGCAGCCAGAGCGTCGTGTCGGTAGCGTCGACCGAGGTCGGCGCCGTGCGTGCCCGGCCGAAGCTACGGAAGCAGGCGAGCTTGCCGTGGCGCGCGAAAGCGATCTGCGCGCCGGGGTAGCGCCCCGCCGCGATCTGCTCCTCGATGTGGCGGCAGAGCTGCGCGATCCGCTCGGGATCGAGCCCGAGCGAGGCGGGGTCGGCCACCTCCAGCCCGCCCACCCGCCGCGCACCACCGATAATGCTGGTCATGCCTGCCTCCTGCGCCGGACCGCCCTGGCGGCGCCGGCCTCTCGCTTCGTCACCCACCGCCCACCCGGGACGGCGCGGACCCGATGGTCGCGATCAACGCCCCCCGGCTTCCGCGCTGCCCTTCCCGCCTGCGCCGCAGCGCCCCGGCCGCCGCAGCGCCGCACATGCCCGCACTGCATCGACGGCGGCGCCGCGCCCCCTTGAAGACGCCCGGATCATCGCCCCGGTAGGGGCTGGAAGAGCTCGAAGGTGATCCCCTCCGGATCGCGCAGGTAGGCGGCGCGGGCGCCGGTGTTCGGTCCGACCGTGATCGCGATCGGCCGCGGGCTCACCGGCCGCGCGCCCAGCGCGACTGCCCGGTCGAAGGCGCGCTCGATGTCGTCCACGCGCAGGCAGAGGTGCACGTTGCGCGGGCAGGCGGTGTCCTCCGGGTTCGGCTCGCGCGGGTGGTCCAGGTAGCGCAGGATTTCGAGCGTCGGGCCGCCCGGCAGGTCGATGAAGCAGGCTTCGAGCCGCAGGCCGGGATAGCCCACGACCGACCCGAGGTAGGGGCCGTCGAGCACGCCGCGCCAGCGCGGCGCCACCCCGCCGAGCCTGCTCCAGAAGGCGACCGCGCGGTCGAACTCCGCCACCGTCAGCCCCACGTGCATCAGGCCGCGCAGCGTCGGATCGGCGGCGCCCGCGGCGGGCTCACTCACACTCATCGGCTCCCTCCTCCTACCTCACGGCGCGCGCCGGGCGGCGCCCTCGTGGCCGTGGGTCTCGGCCGTGACCTGCCCCGGCCGCCATCAGGTGCCGCGCAGGCGCGGATCAAGGATGTCGCGCAGGCCGTCGCCGAGCAGGTTGAAGCCGAGCACTGTGAAAGCGATCGCCAGCCCCGGGAAGACCGAGGTCCAGGGCGCGAGCAGCACGAACTGCTTGCCGGCGTTGAGCATCGTCCCCCAGGAGGGGGTGGGCGGC
>JBHOQZ010000698.1:0-2984 GCA_042408635.1 Chloroflexota bacterium | reverse complement strand
ACGCTGCGCGAGCTGCCGGTGATCGTGCTCACGGCCAAGACGCTCTCGGCCGAGGAGCGCCGCTGGCTCGACAACACCGCCCAGTTCCTCGTCTCGAAATCCGGCCTGCGCCTGGAGAAGCTGCTGGCCGAGGTGCGCCGCAGCCTCGACCAGCTCGGCCGCCGGACCGACGCCGGTGCCCTCGCCCCCGGCGCTGGTGGCGAGGGCACCGGCCCGGCCGGTCACTCGGAGGGTTCCCGGCCCGGCCCGCGGCCCTGATGCTCGGGCAGAGGCGGGCGATAGGGTTGGTGGCCGCTCGGTCGGCCAGCGCCGCCCCGCCGCTTCGCGGTATGCTTGAGACAGGAGCGTGTGCCACCTCGACGGGGAGGGAACGTGCCGTGCAGGTAATCGTCTATACCGCGCCGAACTGTCCCTATTGTCGCTACGCCAAGGAGTACCTGACCCGGGCCGGCGTGCCGTTCGAGGAGCGGGACGTCTCGAAGGACCACGTGGCGCGCGTGGAGATGCTGCGCCGCTCGGGCCAGCACGGGGTGCCCGTGATCGCGGTCGGCGACGAGACGATCGTCGGTTTCGACCGGGCGCGGATCGATCGGGCGCTGGCGGCGGCCGGCCTCGGCCCGCGCGCCGCCGCCACCAACGGGCCGGCGGGCGCTGGGACCGCCGGTGCGGGTGCCGAGACCGGCCGGCCGCGCATCGTTTTCGGGGCGGCGGTCGCCGACGCGAGCCGCATCACCCAGCGCCAGGGCGGGGTGCCCCTGTTCGGCGCCTACGTCGGTCGCGTGGCGCCGGGCTCGCCGGCGGAGCGCGCCGGCCTGCAACCCGACGACATTATCACCGAGCTGAACCTGCGCCCGATCACCAACGCCGACGCGCTCCAGCAGGCGCTGGCCAGCCTCGAGCCGGGCAGCCTCGTTCGCATCACGTTCACGCGCGGGGACCGGGCCTACTCGGCCGAGGTGCGCGTCTAGCCGTGGCGGCGCTCGTGCGCGCCGGCCGCGGCGTGCGCCGGCCGCGTCGCGACACGGCCCACCGACCGGGCCTGCCGGTGAGGGCGGCCTAGGCCGTGGTGCGCCTACGCACGGTTCGGGCGACGCGCTACGTGGCGCCGCTGCGCGAGGGCGGAACGCTGCCGGCGATCGTCGAGGCGGACGACGATGGCCTGTATGTGCTCAAGTTTCGCGGCGCCGGCCAGGGGCCGAAGGCGCTGATCGCGGAGCTGGTGGCGGGCGAGATCGGCCGCGCGCTCGGCCTGGCGGTGCCCGAGCTGGTCTTCGTCGAGCTCGACCCGGCGCTGGGACGCACCGAGCCCGACTTCGAAATCCAGGCGCTCATCAGGGCGAGCGAGGGTCTCAACCTCGGGCTCGACTACCTGCCCGGGGCGTTCGCCTACGACCCGCTACTGACGCCGCCGCCGGACGCCGAGCTCGCCTCGGCGATCGTCTGGTTCGACGGCCTCGTCTCGAACGTCGACCGCACGCCGCGCAACCCGAACATGCTCCTCTGGCACCGCCGGCTCTGGCTGATCGACCACGGCGCCTCGCTCTACTTCCACCACGCCGAGGGGGAGTACGCCGCGCGGGCGCGGGGGCCCTTCGCGCCGATCCGCCAGCACGTGCTGCTGCCGCTGGCCGACCGGCTCGAGACGGTCGACGCGTCGCTAGCGGCGCGGCTGACGCCCGAGCTGATCACGGCCATCGTGGACCTCATCCCGGAGGAGTGGCTGATCGACCCCGCGTTCCCCGACGCGGCAGCGCACCGTGCCGCCTACGTGGACTACCTGCGGCGGCGGCTCGAAGCGCCGCGCCCGTTCGTCGAGGAGGCGATCCGTGTGCGCGCGGCACGCCTATGACTACGCGGTCGTCCGCGTGGTGCCGAGCAACGAGCGGGGCGAGTTCATCAACGTGGGTGTGGTCCTCTGCTGCCGGGCGCGCCGCTTCCTCGACGCGCGCATCGAGCTCGACCGGGCCCGGCTGGCCGCGCTGGCGCCCGAGCTCGACGCCGACGAAGTCGAGCGCCACCTGGGCACGATCCCGCTCATCTGCCGGGGCGGCGCCGCGGCCGGCCCGATCGGGGAGCTGACCCTGCCCGAGCGCTGGCACTGGCTGGTGTCGCCGCGCAGCACGGTGATCCAGGTCTCCCCCGCCCACGCCGGCCTCTGCGCCGACCCCGCCGCTACCCTCGAGCGTCTGATGGATCGGCTGGTGCGCCCCGCCCGCCAGCCGGCCGGTAGCACCACCTCCGCTCCCCCCTGAGGCGCGATCCGTCGGCCGCGCGGAACCGGCGGGGCCGGGAGCCGATGCCGGTCGGCCCCGGCTCCGCCGGAGTGGGGAAAGGAGGAGGGTCGTCGAGCTGGGTTCGTCGCCCGCCGCGGCGGCGCGCTGTGGGCGGGCGGAGCGGGGCGCCTACCGTCGCGGCGTGGGCGTCGCCGTAGCTGCCCGCGGCGGTGCTGGCGCCGGGACGGTCGTGGTGGTGGGCGTGACGGGCGTGGCCGTCGGGGTGGCGGTGGGCGGCGGGAGCTGGCCGCGGTTGGTCGGGTTGGAGCCCACGTCGAGCGGGTTGCGGGTGGGCAGCGGCGGCGGGGTCGGCGTGCGCGTGGGCGTGGGCGGCGCCGCCGTCGGGGTCGGCGTGGGCGGCAGCGGCGGCAGATTGATGCTCACGCGCGCCAGCTTGTTGTCGCGCCGCCCCACCTGCGCCGGGAACGTCTCGACCTTGACGTAGATGTCGCGCTTGCCGGTCAGCGTGCCCGTGTCCCAGTCGAGCGACGTCTTGACGTCGCGGTCGGCCGGCACCAGCAGCAGCACGCGGTGGCCGATGTACTTGCCGCCCCTGGCGGGGTCACCATCGTAGAAGGTGACACCGACCTTGGAGAAGTGGGCGCCGGTGGCGCGCACCGTGGCGGTCAAGCGCACGCGGTGGCCGGCGGTCGGCGGCCGGGCGACGATGCCCGGGATCCCGCCGGCGCGAGCCGGCCCGCTCGAGCGGGC
>JBHOQZ010000695.1:0-3887 GCA_042408635.1 Chloroflexota bacterium | reverse complement strand
GTGAGCAGCACGGTGTCGCCGAGCGAGGCGACGCGCAGGTCGGGCAGGCCGCTCTGGCGGGTGCCGAAGAACTCACCGGGACCGCGCAGCCGCAGATCCTCCTCGGCCAGCTCGAACCCGTTGGCCGTGCGCTCCATGGCGGCCAGCCGCGCCGCCGCCTCGGGCGAGCTCGACTCGGAGATCAGCACGCAGTAGGCCGGCTTGTCGCCCCGCCCGACGCGGCCGCGGAACTGGTGGAGCTGGGCGAGGCCGAAGCGGTCCGCCCCCTCGATCAGCATGACCGTGGCGTTGGGCACGTCCACCCCCACCTCGACCACCGCCGTCGAGACGAGGATGTCGAGCACGTGGGCGCGGAAGCGCGCCATCACGGCGTCCTTCTCGCGCGCCGGCATACGGCCGTGGAGGAGCCCCATGCGCTCGGCCAGCTCGGGGAAGACCTCGTTGCGCAGCCGCTCGAACTCGGCTGTGGCTGCCTTCGCCTCGATCTTCTCCGATTCCTCGACCAGCGGGCAGATAATGAAGACCTGCTCACCAGCCGCGATCCGCTTGCGCACGAACTCGTAGGCGAGGTGGCGCTTGTCCGGCCCGACGGCGCGCGTGCGCACCGGCTGGCGGCCGGGCGGCAGCTCGTCGATCACCGAGACGTCGAGGTCGCCGTAGAGGGTGAGCGCGAGCGTGCGCGGGATGGGGGTGGCGGTCATCACCAGCAGGTGCGGCTGCTGCCCCTTGGCGCGGATCATCGCCCGCTGCTCGACGCCGAAGCGGTGCTGCTCGTCGACGATCGCCAGGCCCAGGTTGGCGAACTCGACGCTCTCCTGGATCAGCGCGTGCGTGCCGATCAAGAGGTCGATCTCGCCCGCGGCGGTCGCCTCGATCGTGCGCTGCCGCGCCGCCCGCGGCGTGCTGCCCGTGACCAGCCCGAGCCGCAGCCGCGTGACGAAGCCCTCCCCGCCCGCCGGCGGGGCGCCCAGCGCCAGCAGCGGCGCCTCGGCCACGGGCTCCTCGCCGACCAGCCGCGCAATCCAGCGATGGTGCTGCTCGGCCAGGATCTCGGTGGGCACCATGAGCGCGCTCTGGTAGCCCGCGTGGCGCGCCACCACCGCCGCCGCGGCCGCCACCACCGTCTTGCCCGAGCCGACATCGCCCTGCAGCAGCCGCGTCATCGGCGGGCCCCCGGCCATGTCGGCCAGGATCTCAGCGAGCGCGCGCCGCTGCGCCCCCGTGAAGCGGAACGGCAGCGACGCCTCGAACGCCTCGACCAGTCCCGGCGGCGCCGCGATCGCCAGGCCGCGCGCGCGCCGCTGCTCCAGGCGCCGCTTGAGGACGCCGACCTGGATGAGGAACAGCTCGTCGAAGGCGAGCCGCTCGCGCGCCGCCGCCAGCTCGGCCGGCGAGCGCGGGAAGTGCATCGCCGCGACCGCCTCGCCCAGCCCGAGCAGCCCCTCCGCCCGCCGCAGCCACTCCGGCAGGTAGTCCGGCAGCTCGGGCGTCCAGCGCGGCACCACCTCCGCCATGCGCGCGCGCAGCCACCGCTGCTTGAGGTCGCCCGTCAGCGGGTAGACCGGCACGATCCGCGCGGTATGGACCGGGCCCTCCCCCCCGGCCGCGGGGGCAGCCTCACTGTCGATCGGCTCCCACTCGGGCGAGGCGAAGGCGGGCCGACCCTCGAAGAGCTGGACGCGCCCGCTGACGTAGAGCCGCATGCCGGTGTAGAACCCGTCCGCCACGTGCGGGTTGAACCAGGTCGCCAGCGCGGTGCCGGTGTCGTCGGCCAGGGTCACGCGCACGTAGGTGCGGCCGGCGCGGCTGAGGCGGGGCAGGTCGACCGAGAAGACGGTCGCCGCGATCGTCGCCTCCTCACCCACCGTCAATTCGCGGATCGGCCGCAGGTCGGAGTAGTCGACGTGGCGATTTGGGAAGAGCATGAGCAGGTCGCGCACGGTGAAGACGCCGAGCCGGCCCAGCTTCGAGCCGTTCGCCCCCTTGATCCCGGCCAGCCGCGTCACCGGCGAATCGAGCGTCAGCGGCTCACGCGCCCGCCCGCGCCCCGGCTGTCGGCCCCCCCGCCCCCCCCATGCTGGGGGGTGAGAGCGCCCCCCCGGCCCTCCAATCCTGGGGGATGAGGGTGGCCCTCCCGGCTCCTCACGGCTGGGGGGAGCGGGCGGCCTCCCCGGATCCTCACGGCTAGGGGGCGAGAGCGGTCTCGCCGGCTCCTCACGGCTGGGCGGTGGCGACGGCCGCACCCCGGCACCCAGGGCCGGGGGAGGCTGCCCCTCGATGCTGGGGGGAGGCGGGAGCGGCTCCGCTGAGCCGGCAGAGTCCGAGGGCGGCGCCGGCCGGTCGGCTCGGGGGGGGGCGGTCCGCGTCCGGGGCGACTTCGGCTCCGGTCCATCCCCCGGTTCGACGCCAACCGGCGCCGGGCGAGGTCCGCCGCGGTATTCCGCCGCCACCTCCTCCACCCGCTGGTCATCGGCCGGCCGCGCGCCACCCCCGTCCAATCGAGCGCCCGCAGCCATCCCCCCCCGGGATTGGGGGGCCGGGGGGGCGCCCGCGCCGCCGTCGAACGCGGTCAGCCGGCCGAGCACCCGGTCGACGATCGCCGGGCGCTCGGTCGGCGGTGACTGGCTGTAGCGGCGCAGCTGTTGGGCGACCTCGGCCGCGCCGGGCGTGGCAGGGCCGGCCTGGGTCAGCCAGTGGGGCACGAACGCCGCCAGCCCGCCGGCCACGGCCCGGTCGTCGTAGCCGCGGCCGGCCTCGACGCGCAGCATCTTGCGCAGGCGCTCGGCAGCCTGTCCGACGGCCTGTCCGGCGGGCAGATGGGCAGGGTCCGGCGGGGTCATCGCGCGCGGATGAAGCAGACGCCGAAGACGCCCGGCCCGGTGTGGGTGCCGAGCACCGGCCCGAGCTCGGTCTGGAGGTAGCTGCCCGGCGCGGTGGGCGCAAGGTCGCGCACGAGCGCCGCGAGCTGCTGGCACGCCTCGGCGTCATGCCCGTGGGCGACGGCTAGCCGCTCGAACGGCGCCTGCTCACGCGCCAGCTCGGCGATCCGCTGGAGGGCCTTGCCGCGCGTGCGCACGCGCTCCAGCGGATGGACCTCGCCCTCGCGCACCTGGAGGATCGGCTTGATGTTGAGGAGCGTGCCGATGAAGGCGCCGGCGCGGCCGATCCGACCGCCCCGGCGCAGGTTCTCGAGCGTATCGAGCGCGACGAGGATGCCGCAGCGGGGCAGCAGCGCGCGCACGTGCTCGGCCACCGCCTCGATCGGCGCACCCGCCGCGGCCTGCTCGGCGGCCGCGATCGCCAGCCAGCCCAGCGCCATCGCCACCGTGTTCGAGTCGATCACGGTGATGGCGCCGGGCGGGAACTCCTGCGCCGCCAGCTCGGCCGAGCGCACCGTGCCGCTCAGCTTGCCCGCGATGTGGATCGAGACGACCGAGCGCCCCGCCTCGATCAGCGGCGCGTAGGCGGCCTGGAACGCCGCCACCGTCGGCTGCGACGTCGTCGGCAGGGCCGGCGCGCTCTTGAGCTTGGCCCAGAACTGGTCCGGCGTCAGGTCGATGCCGTCGCGGAACCCCTCGCTGCCGAAGTTGACCACGAGGGGCACGACGGTGATGCCCAGGCGCGCCGCGACCTCGGCCGGGATGTCGGCGGTGCTGTCGGTGACGACCGCGACGGGCGGATCCGCTCCCTTGCTCACGCCTCGATTCTACTCATCCAGCCCCTCGTACGCGACCACGCCGACCGCGTTGGTGCCGACGTGGCGCGCCGTGGCCGGGCCGTAGGGGACGACCCGCACCTGCTTGCGCGGGAAGATCGGGTCGATCCGCTTGAGGAGCCATTCGACGTCGGTGAGCGAGCGGCCGTGGACGATCGTCAGGTCCTCGACG
>JBHOQZ010000691.1:0-5370 GCA_042408635.1 Chloroflexota bacterium | reverse complement strand
GGTGGTCAGCTCAACACCGTCTTCACCGATATCGCCAACAACCTCAAGACCAGCTAAGCCGGGCCCCGAGCCCCCTCGATCGGGAGGGCCGGCCCGCCCGGCTTGTTTCGCCCGATCAGAGCGGCTTGAACTGCTCGAAGGGCTGCTGGCAGGTGTGGCAGTAGTAGAGCGCGCGGCAGAGCGTCGGGCCAAACGGGTTCTCCAGCGCCGTGTCGGTCGAGCCGCAGAAGGGGCAGGCCACCGGCCGCGTCAGCACCGCCTCGGGCGCCCCACTGTGCCGCGCCGGCGGCGCCAGCCCGATCTCCTGCATCTTCACCCGCGCCGACTCGCTAATCCGGTCAGAGGTCCAGGCCGGGTTGAGCGTCACCGGCACCTCGACCTCCGTCGCCCCCAGCCGCCGTACCGCCCGCTCGATCTCCTCGCGCATCACATGGAGCGCCGGGCAGCCCGTGAAGGTCGGCGTGATCGTCACCACGACCCGCCGCCCGCCCGGCTCGACCGCCACGCCCTGGACGATCCCCAGCTCGACGACCGAGACCATCGGGATCTCCGGGTCGCTCACCCCGTCCAGCGCCTGCCAGACCTGCGCCGCCGTGAACGGCACCGGCTCCCCGCACTCGCCTGCCGATCCGATACCGGCCGCTCCCCGATCCGCGTCAGCGGTCGCCGGGCCCGTTGCTTCCCCGGCGGGCGCCCCGGCTGCCATGCCGGTCCTGCTGGCCGGGCCGAGACCCTGCCGGCCGGAGAAGCCGGTCGCCGACCGCGTCCCGGCCGCCGCGCCATCGCCCCGCCTGTCGGCGGGGGTCGGCACGCGGTCGGACCACGGCTCGGCGGTCCAGGGTGCCGCGGGGGCCGGCGGTTCAGGTACCTTCGTCATCGGGAGCCCCTCACCACGTCGCGGCCGGATCGCTCCGGTAGACGCCCTGCATCGCCTCGAGGAGCTGCACGTGGTGCGGTGTGTGGCGACCGTGCCGCCCACCCCGGTGCTGATCCGACGCGGGCGTCGCGTCGTCGCTCTCGGGGACGTGCAGGCCCGTCCCGTCCAGGAGCGTGGCCACCTGCGCCAGCCAGCGGGCGCGCAGGGTGGCGGCGGTCGGCGCGATACCGGCCGCTTCGAGGCGCGCCTCGCCGTCGATCGGCTCCCAGAGCGCGAGCGCACCCGGCCAGGCGGCAGCGAGCGCCGCCTGCACGCGCTCGCGCGCCTCCCCGCCGGCACGACCCAGCCGCTGGACATATGAGGCGCCGTGCATCAGATGGTATCGCTCCTCGGGGCGCATCTTCACGGCCGCCTCCGCCAGCGGCGGGAAGGTCGACGTGGCCAACGCCTCGAGGCGCACCGCCTCGGCCACGTCGTAGAGGAACTGGCGCACCAGGCTGAAGGCGTAGTCGCCGCGCGGCAGCTCGAGCAGCACCGCGTTGCGGAACGCTTCGGCCGGACGGCCGAACGCGAGCGTATCGGGATCGCCCTCGCCCAGACTTTCCAGGATGCGATAGAAGGTGAGCGCGTGGCCCAGCTCGTCCTGCGCGATGCTCGAGAAGGCGATGTCCTCCTCCAGGATCGGGCCGAGCCCGGTCCACTCGGTGTCGCGGTGGCCGATGATGAGCTCGTCGTCGGCTAGCGCGTAGAGCAGGGCCACCAGCGCTGCCCGCACTTCGCTCGACAGCGCCGGATCGGCGTCGCGCGGCTCGCCCGCCACACCCGCCGGCCCGTCGGCAGCCGGAGGGGCGCCAGCCGGCGTTTCCCGCCGCTCAGTCACCATCGCTCGCGCCTCTCGTGAGCGCGCCCAGCGCGCCGGCCGGCGCCGGGCTGCCGGTGCCCGCGCCGGTTGCCCGGCCCGGGCTGCCGGCGGCAGTCCGCAGCCGACCCTGCCGGTGCCCGCGGAAGCCGACGTTCTCGCGGTAGCTCTTATCGGTGTTGCGCACGAAGAAGTCGGGGTCGTCGTAGGGCGTGGCGACGATGGCGTCGGCCGGGGCGACCCAGAGGCTCACCGCGGTGCCGCGGCGCACGTACTGCTCGCGCGCCTCCAGCAGCGCCAACTCGGCGTCGGGCGCGTGCACCGAGCCGACGTGGATGTGCGGATCCCCGCGCTTCTCCTGCTGGAAGACCTCCCAGACCGGCCACTCGGTGTCGGCGGGGGGCGCCACGTCACCGCGCGCCATCGCCTCGTCGATCCGCTGGTGGTAGGGGTTGAACTGCCACTGGCGTGCCATGGCGCCTACTCCACCACCGCCCCGAGCCGCCGGTCGGCCTGCGCCAGCGCGGTGCGCACCCAGGCGCTCTCGGCGTGGGCGAGGCGGCGCGTTGCCAGACGCTCGGGCCCCATCGGCCCACCGCCGTTGACCACGCGGAAGAACTCGTCCCAATCCGGCTCGGTGAACAGCCAGTCGCCGGTCTCCGGGTCCTGACGCAGGTTCGGATCGGGGATCGTCAGGCCCAGCTCGAAGATCTTCGGCACGAACTTGCGCAGGAACTCCTGGCGCTGCTCGTCGTTCGTCTTGAGCTTGACGCGCCAGCGCAGCAACTGCTCGGTGTGCACGCTCTGCTTGTCGCGCGGGCCGAAGAACATCATGATCGGCCACCACCAGCGGTTGAGCGCGTCCTGCAGCATGGCGCGCTGCGCCGGTGTCCCGGTGGCGAGCGTGACGACCAGGTCGTAGCCCTGCTTGATGTGGAAGCTCTCCTCGAGGCAGATGCGCTTGAGCGCGCGCGCGTAGGGGCCGTAGGAGCCCTCCGCCATCATCGTCTGATTGACGATCGCCGCGCCGTCGATCAGCCAGCCGATGATGCCGATGTCCGCCCACGTCTCGCAGGGGTAGTTGAAGACGTTCGAATACTTGCTCTTGCCCGCCAGGAGCTCCTCGACCATCTGCTCGCGCGGCTTGCCCAGCGTCTCGGCCGCCCGGTAGAGGAGCTGGGCGTGCCCGACCTCGTCCTGCACCTTGGCAACCAGCGCCAGCTTGCGCTTGAAGGTCGGCGCGTAGGGGATCCAGCTCCCCTCCGGCAGCGCGCCCATGATCTCCGAGTTGGCGTGCTGCTGGATCAGACGGATGAGCTGCCGGCGATAGGCCTCGGGCATCCAGTCGCCCGGCTCGATCTTCTCGCCCCGCGCGATCCGCGCCTCGAACTGGGCCAGCCGCGCCGCGTCCTGGTCCTGGGCCGTCTCAGTCGCGACCATCATGCCCGTCATCGGATCAGCACCTCCTCTGCCGCCTCGGTCCCGCGCGCCGTGCCGTTCAGGTGCGGCCCGGCCGCAGCGCCGGCACCCGTGATGCCGTGCAGGATCAGATCGACCAGCCGGTCCGCCACCGCCTCGGCGTCCAGCTCGCCGCCCGGCCGGAACCACTGGGCGAGCCAGTTGCCGGCCGAGAGCACGAGCAGCGTCGGGAACTTGGCGTCCGGCACCGCGAAATCCCCCCGGTGCCGCCCTGCCTCCACGATCGCGCGAAACAGCGCCTCGTAGGCATCGCGTCGCTCGGCGATCACCGCCAGTCGCTCGGGCCCGAGAAACCGCCACTCGTGGAAATAGACCGTTGCCGCGTCGAGGTCCGAGGCGACCATCGCCACGTGCGCGCGGAACGCCGCGCGCAGCTTCGCCTCGGGCGGAAGATCCCCCGCCGCGATCGGGGCAACCGCCGCGTGGAACTGCCGGGCGGCGCGCTGGCAGATCAGCCAGAGCAAATCCTCCTTGCCCGCGATGTGGGCGTAGAGGCTGCCGCCCTGCAGATCGACCTCGCGGGCGATCTCGCGGATGGTCGTGCCGTGGTAGCCGCGCCGCGCGAACAGGCGCGCCGCCGCCGCGCACAACCGCTCGATCTGCCGACCCGAGTCCACAACGCCTCCTGCCCGCAGTTGAACTAACGCTTGTTAGGCCCAGCATATCAGAGACCGCACCCGCTGACAAGGGTCGCTCGATCCGGTGCGGTGCATGGCCCACCACCTCACCCGTCCGCCCGGCGTCGCCCCCCCGCGCCGGCCGCGCCCGCGCTGGCACCGCGGAGCGTCCGGAGTGTCCGGCGGTACGCGAGCTGGGCGCCGAACGTGGCCCGCCACGGGGCGCGGGCCCGGCCGTGGGGGCGGCTAGGTGAGGTTGCGCGGCAGCAGGCGCTCGACGATCACCACGTCCTTCCAGACGCCGTCGAGCTGCCCGTGCTTCTCGTAGATGCCGACCTCGCGGAAGCCGACCGAGCGGCAGAGGCCCCGACTGGCGACGTTCTCCGGGAAAATGCGCGAGACGAGCTTCCAGAAGCCGGCCGCCTCCGCCGCCTCGATCAGCGCAGTCAGCGCGACCCGGCCGGCGCCGCGGCCACGGGCCCGGCGTGCGGTGTAGATCGAGAACTCGGCGATGCCCGCGTAGCACGGCCGCGGCCGGTAGGTCGAGGTCGAGCCGAAGGCGAGCACCTCCCCGTCCGCCTCGGCCAAGACGATCGGGTGGACGCCGTCGAACCAGCCGATGATCTCCTCGGGTGTGCGCGGGCGCGTCTCGAAGGTGGCGATGCGATCCTCGATCCCCTCGTTGTAGATCGCGGCGATCGCGGCCGCGTCAGCGGGCGTCGCGGCTCGGGCGTGCATCGGGCTCTCTTCTCCTCCCCGGCAATCGGCGGAATCGTGCCGGCCTCGGCGGCAGCGTGCTCAGCGCTGTCCGGGCCCCACAGTAGCACAGCCGGTCGCGCCGCTCCCAGCGGCCGGGTGGACTACGTCGACTGGGCAGCGTGCTTAACTGGTGGCCTGGCGAGCGGCAGGAGCGCGAGCGCGCCAGCGATCCCGACCACGCCGGCCAGCGCGAAGACGACACCCCAGCCCAGGCCGAGGTCGAGCGCGGCGCCCGCCGCCACCGGGGCGATCGCCGTGGCGCCGAAGCCGATGAACGCCTGCATCGCCTGGGCCGATCCGAGCCGACCGGGCGGAGCCAGCTCGGTGACGGCGGTCGAGTAGATCGCCGAGTCGCCGGACTGGAGGAGGCCGTAGAGGCAGCCGGCCACGATCAGGAGCGCCCAGGGGCCGGCCCCGAGGAACCCGAAGCCGAGCGACAGGCCGCCGCTGAGCAGCGCCAGCAGCAGCGCCGCGCGTGGTCGACCGAGGTGATCCGACAGCCAGCCGCCGAGCCAGACGCCGGGCGTGCCGAAGCCGGCCATCAGCGCCGCCCACTGGCTGCCGAGCGCCGAGGCCTCGGTGGCCTCGCGGCCGCCCGCCGCCAGCACGGCCGCCACGAACGCCGCCAGCCACCCGCGCGAGACGTACAGCTCCCACGAATGCCCGGTGTAGGCGAGGATCATGCGCAGCACGGGGGTATTGCGCAGCACGGCCAGATCGAGATGGGCGCGACCACCGGGCGGCACCGCCACGCCCCGGGCGCTGAGCGCGGCCAGCGG
>JBHOQZ010000689.1:0-8365 GCA_042408635.1 Chloroflexota bacterium | reverse complement strand
GGCAGCGGCTCCGCGGCCGGGCGGACCGGCGCGCGGTCGCGCCCACGCACCCCCAGCCCGGCCACGTGGCCGGCCGCCGCCAGCATCGCCAGGTACGCCGCGACGTTCACCTCGGTCGAGATGATCTGGAGGCCCGACTGCGCCTCCACGAAGTGGCCGATCAGGCCCGCCGTGGCAGCCACCAGGAAGATCTGCCGGTTGGGATCGCTCGTGCGCCAGAGCGCGCGCAGGCCGACCCAGACCGCGCCGACCATGAAGCCAAAGTAGCCGAGCAGTCCGAGGAGTCCGGTCTGCACCAGCACGTCGATCCACTGGCTGTGCGCGCGGTCGAAGACCGTCTGGCGCGAGGTCGTGTTTGCCAGCTCGGGCGGCTCGGTCCGCTGGAAGATGTCGCCGAAGGTGTCGGGGCCGTAGCCGAGGAGCGGGCGGACAGCCGGCGGCAGCTCCAGCCCGTTGCCGCCACCGTCAGTCGGGGAGACGATGAGCTGCAGCGCCGCGCCCCAGATCAGGAAGCGCCCGCCCGCCGGCACCTTCTCGCCCATCTCCAGGCTGCCGCCGGTCTGGAACGAGAGCAGGCGGCCGACGCCAAACGGCAGTTGCCGCAGCCCGCCAAGCGGCGAATTCGGCAGGTTCACGAGCACGACCAGGCAGGCGCCGGCCACGGCCAGCGCGAGCGCCCCCTGCCAGAGGGCGCGGCGGCGCCAGCGCAGCCCGGCGATCACCGCCGCGCTCAAAACCGCCGCCACGATACCCACGGCCGGGCCGCGGCTGGCCGCGCCCAGCAGCGCCGCCAGCAGCAGCAGCAGCAGCGCCGTGAAGCCGGCGACGCGCAGCTCGGGCCGGATCCGCTCGCCGATCGGCGCGAGCAGTATCGCCACGAAGGCGCCGACGCTCAGCGCCCCGCCGAGCGCCCACCAGCCGCCCTCGCGCCCGAACATTGCCATCTGGGTGTTGCTCCAGCCGATGAACCAGAGGTAGAGCCAGGCGTAGAGCACCGTCAGCGCGACCCCGATCAGGGGCAGCGCCCAGCTCCAGGTGCCGGCGACGCCGGCGCGTGGTCCCGGCGGCGCGAGGCGCATACGCCAGTCGCGCGCGGCGCGGGCGAGCCGCCAGGCGGCCAGCGGGATCACCGTGACGAGGTAGGCGCCGAACCAGATCGGGTTGCCGATCGAGGAGGCGGCGCGGTCGGTGACGGGGGGCTGGCCCGGCCGCAGCGGGTCGAGCCGTTGCATCTGGAGGAGGCCGTAGAGCGCCGCCGGGATGCTCGTGAGCAGGATGACGGTGGTGAGGCGTTCGAGCTGCCGGTTCGTCTTCAGCTCGGCCGCGATCAGGAGGGCGAACGTCGCCCAGGCCAGGAGCGTCTGCGCGCCCTGCGACCACTCGTAGGTGCCCTTGAGGCTCAGTAGCGGCTCGATCGAGGTGAAGGTCGAGACGACCTGCACCACCGCAAAGAGCCCGAGCGCAGCCTCGACCGGGAAGCGCTCGACGATTCGGCGCCAGCCGGGCCGGTCGTCGGCGTCGGCCTCGCGCGCCAGTTCGGCCGGCCGATCGCCGTTGCCGCCGACCGCTGCCTTGACGAGCCAGGCGAGCGTCATCAGCAGCACGACCGTACGGAACAGACCGCTCTTGCCCAGCTCAGCCAGGCCGGGGTTCATCGTCTGGTTGATGTAGAGCGGGACGCAGGCTAGCACGAAGAGCCAGCCGAACTCGACAACGCTACTGCAATATTGGCTCAGTCTGTTCACGGTCCACTTCCGTTCGGTACTCGTCGATCAGATCGCCGAGGCGGCGGCGCACCTGCTCGACGCTGAGCAGGCCCAGTCCGGCGCGCAGCTCGGCCAGGAACTCGTGCAGTGCCGCCCGATCCATCGGCACAATCGAGGCAGTGAAGATCTTGGCGTGGCTGGTCAGGCTGCGCGTCGCCAGCTCGTCCCGGTTGAAGAGCTCCTCGTGCAGCTTCTCGCCCGGCCGCAGCCCGACCTCGCGGATTTCGATGTCCTCGCCCACGCGCAGCCCCGAGAGGCGGATCATGTCCTCGGCCAGGTCGCCGATGCGCACCGGTTCGCCCATGTCGAGCACGAAGAGGCTGCCGCCCTCGCCCAGCGCCGCCGCCTGGATCACGAGCTGGCAGGCCTCGCGGATACATGAAGTAGCGCGTCGCGTTGGGGTTGCGCACCTCGAGCGGGCCGCCCCGCTCAATCTGCGCCTTGAACTGCGGGATGACGCTCCCCCGGCTGCCCAGCACGTTGCCGAAGCGCACGGCGCAGTAGCGCGTCGTCGAGCGTCCGGCCCAGTCCGCGATGATCTGCTCGGCTAGGCGCTTCGAGCAGCCCATCACGCTCTTGGGGTGGACCGCCTTGTCGGAGGAGATGAGCACCACCTGCCGCGCGATGCCGTCGGCGGCCCGGCAGAGGTTGTCGGTGCCGAGCACGTTGACGCGCAGCGCCTCCTCCGGGTGCTTCTCCATCATGTCCACGTGCTTGTAGGCCGCGGCGTGGAAGATCACCTCGGGTGCGAACCGCCGGATCGCGGCGCCCAGTCGCTCCGCGTTGGTCACATCCGCAATCAGGCCGAGCACGCGCTCGGGCTCCGTCTGCGCCAGCAGCTCCTGCTCGAGCGTGAAGAGGTCGCTCTCGTTGAAGTCGAGCAGGACCAGTTGCTTGGGCTCGAAGGCGATGAGCTGGCGGCAGAGCTCCGAGCCGATCGAGCCGGCGGCGCCCGTCACCAGGATCGTCCGGCCCGCGAAATAGTCCTTGACTGCCGCATGGTCGAGCGTCACCTCGTCGCGACGCAGCAGGTCCTCGATCGTGATCTCGCGCAGCGCATCGACAGGCGCGCGGCCCTCGACGATCTCGGCCAGCCCGGGGACGTTGCGCACCTTGGCCGAGGTGTTGCGGCAGATGCGGAAGATCTCGCGGACGATGCTCGGGCGTGAGGGGATGGCGATGGCGACCACGTCGATGTCGTGCTCGGCCACCAGCGCCGGGATGTCGTCGCGCGTGCCCAGCACCCGGATGCCGTGGATCACCTTGCCGAGCTTGGCGCGGTCGTCGTCGACGAAGCCGACCGGCACGTAGGCGTGGCGGCGGTGCAGCAGCAGCTCGCGCCCGAGCAGCGCCCCGGCGCTGCCCGCGCCGACGATCAGCACGCGCTGCGCCGCCTCGGCCGGCGCGGCCGGCTGGCGGAAGAGGGCAAGCACGCGCCGCCAGAGCCGGCTGCCCGTGAGGAGGACGCCGCTGAAGACGCCCCCGCTGACGACCACCGAGACCGGCAGCGCGTAAATATCGTACTCGGTGACGAAGATCGAGGCGAGGTCGGCGAGGATGAGCACCCCAGTGGCGGTCAGGCAGGCGCCCCAGAGGCGCGAGAGCTCCGCCACCCCGGCGAACTGCCAGAGGTTCTCGTGAGTGCCAAAGGCGAGAAGCGCGAGCGTATAGATGAGGATGACGACCGGCATCGCCAGCACGAAGTAGAGGGGATAGGGGGCGGGCGCGAATCCGTCGAAGCGCAGCAGCAACGCGGCGCCGAAGGCGGCCACGATCAGGAGGGAGTCGAGGCAGAACCGGAGCAGGTGCCGGAAAATGTCGAGGGCGGTGTCGCGGATGGCGTTCGCTCCCGTCGGCAGCGGGTTCGGTCGGTGCATGCTGGCTTGCAGATCCCCACTCCCCACCGCACCGCGCGGCGGAGGTGCGACGGCAGGTTGCGGCGTGCGCTCCCGTCACGCCACGCCGCAGCGATGATACCCGTTCGGCCGGAACCCGTCAATGCGCGCCTGTCGTCGGGTCTCCGCCGAATCGAGGCCAGCGCACCCCGCCGCGCGGGGATAATGGAAGGTGCGGAATTCACGCGGGGCATGCGGTCGGCGGGCTGAAGCGCGCGCGAAGGGACGCGTCGGCCGCGTCCGCCCGGTCGCTCGGGGTGACCCCCCCGGGCTGAGTTTGCGAAGCCCCACCTGCTTCGCGGGTACCCGGAGCCGGCCCACGAGCGCGCCTCCGCCCGCTGCAGCGGGCTTGGCCATGGGGGCGCGGGGACGAGGGAGAGTGCGGCGTCGAGGCGTGGCTATGGTCGGCGCCCCCACCCGCCGGATACCCGCTGGCGGGTGGGAGCGCGCCGAGCGCGTCTCGGCTTGGGCCGGCCGACAAGAACTCCCGCTCGCTTTCCGCACCTTTCAGCAGCCGGCTCACGGGCAGTCGTCCCAGCTTCCGGAGGGGGCTTCGCAAACTCAGCCCGGGGGTGAACCCCCGGGCGGCCGGGCGGCCGCGGGCGCGCTGGCCCATAAGTAAACGGCCGCCCACTCCTGCCGGGTAGACGGCCGTCACTGCCGTTCGAGGTGGGGTTGGGCCGTGCTACCAGCCGTACGAGCCGTAGTAGCCGCCCCAGCCGGGGTAGCCGTAGTACGGCAGGCCGTAGCCGTAGCCCCCGTAGCCACCCCAGCCGTAGCCGTAGGGGTAGCCGTACGTGCCGTAGTAGCTGTAGCCGGGGTAGGCGTAGTAGCTGCTGCCGATCGGGTAGTAGCCGTTGCTCGGGTAGTTCCAGCCCGTGCCGCAGCCGGTGCAGAGGTTGCTGCCGACCACGTAGCCGTTGTAGGTCGGATACGAGTAGGTATAGGTCGTCGGGTAACCGTACGAGCTCGCGAAGGGGACGCTGTAGGCGTAGTAGTAGTTCGGGTAGTAGCCCGAATACCCGTACCCGTACCCATAGCACGGGGCGTTGTAGCCCCAGTAGTAGCTCGGATAGACGTAGCCGCACGCCTGGGCGCTGGGCGCGGCCACGGGCTCGGCGTCGCTGGCGGCCGCGGCCGTGCCCGCTGCCGCGCCGCTCAGCACGAGCGCGGCAGCGGCCAGCAGGGGGATGAACCTGCGCATCGTGTGCTCCTTCCATCGTTGCGGACGTTGCCGCGCCCGCACTGGATACGCCCGGCAGGATTCGAACCTGCGACCGACCGCTTAGAAGGCGGTTGCTCTGTCCCCTGAGCTACGGGCGCCCGTCGCTCCAGTATACCCCTGCCCCCAGGGCCGGTCAAAGCGATCCGCCCCCGGTTTCCCGCACCCGCTGCCGGCCCACCGGGCGACGGGGCGGGCGGCCCCTAGCC
Organism: Chloroflexota bacterium; assembly: GCA_042408635.1. Classification (GTDB taxonomy): domain Bacteria; phylum Chloroflexota; class UBA6077; order FW602-bin22; family JBHOQZ01; genus JBHOQZ01. Next base: position 3,273 of record JBHOQZ010000689.1, on the reverse strand, counting down.
GTCGGCGTCGATGACGCGGACGAGGTTGAGCAGCGGCTCGGCGCGGCGGCTCTCGCCGTACTGCACGATGGCAACCTGCGCCGTGTGGCTCGACTCAAGTCGCTCAGGCTGCGTTGGGAGGGCAATCACGACGCCGATCGTGCCAGCGGCGGGACCGACCAGGGGCCGCACGCGGTCGCCGACCTCCAGCGTCTCGACGGGCTCCGCCCCGCCCGGCCGCACCGTCCCCTGCGGCACGATGAGGAGCGACAGCGCGCCGGGCGAACCAGCCGGGTCGGCCACGATCAGCGCCCCGTTCCGCCCGACCAGATCTAGGAGCGGCCGCCACGCCGAGGCGGGCGGGGGCGTCCCCCGCACCCCGTTGAGGGCGAGGAGCGGCCCGAGCGCCGCCCGCTGGGTGTGGAGCCAGGCCAGAGCATCGGCCGTGACCGCGCCGGCCACTACGCCGCGCACCGTCCCGGCCATGCGCTGCGCCGTCGCCTGATCCAGGTGCGAGACAATGGTCACGATCGGATCGCTCGATGTCTGAGCCTGTGGGTCCCAGAGGACGAGCCGGCCGGCCTGCTCTCCGCCGAGGCACCCCAGCCCGCGGAAGGTGAGGCCGCGCGTGAGGAGGCGCACCCCGCGGTTGGGCATCACCGACGAGACCACGCCGGGCACGAGCGCGGCCAGCGTGTGGACGTCCGGCTCGGCCTGGATCACGACGCAGCCGCTCTCGATCGCGATGATGCGCCCTGACACCGGCGCCGTCAGCTCGCGACCGCCGATGAGGCCGCGCCGGCTCGCCACCACCTCGCCCGCCTCGACCGTGTCGCCGGGAGCCTTGCCGAGGTAGCGGGGTACGGCCGTTACGGGTATCCCCAGCGCCGCCGCCACCGGCACGATCGTCGGGAGACTGGGCACCGTGGCGCTCGCCACGGCGTCCTCCGCCCTCAGGCGGTCACCCACCTGCACCAGGACGCGCCCGTTCACTGGTAGCAGCCGATCCAGCAGGATGTTGTGGGCCTCGCGGCGGTCGACCAGCACCGGGTGTACGTTCATTGTTCCCCCCCGTCCGCGTCTACCGGGCGCCCACGGCGACCGGCCGGGTCGGCCGGCGCTGGCCCAGCACCAGCACTGGCGGTCGTGGGCGCAGGGCCCTGAGCCACCTCGCCGCCGTCTCCTGAGTGCGCGGTCCGGCCGCCGCTGCGCCACGGTGGTCGACGATCAGGCCGATCTCACCGCCGATTACGGTCGCATCGAGGGCCCGGCCCGGCCCAACGCCCACGTCCTGGCGCCCGCTCGGCCGCACACCGATCCGCGCCGGCACGCCGGGCTCGAGCGGGAACACCTCGATCTCGCCCTCGGGCACCTCGAGCGCCACGTGGTAGCCGTCCGGATGCTGGATCTCCACACGCAGGTTGCCCGCGCCGCCGCCCGATGGGCTGACGATCGCGCCCAGGCGGGTGAGCGCCCCGGCCAGCACCTCATCGGCCACCGCCGGGTTGGCTTGCGCCAGCACCGCCGCGTCGCTGAGGGTACCGGCGCCGTCGAGCCAGACGCCGTACACGCCTGGCCGCGCCGTCGCGTCGAGCGCGGCCAGAGCCGCCCAGGCCGGCCCGAGCGCGTGCTCGGCGGGCGTTCCCGTCACGATCACCCCTTCGACCGACCGCCCCCCGGCGAGATCGAGCGCCGGACCGAGCAGCGCGCGCAGCGCCTGCGTCTCCGCGGCGGCGTCGGCGGCCGAGCTGGCGGCGGTCCAGGGCGCATTCGCCCGTTGAAGCGCCGGCACCAGCGCGCTGGGCTGGTCGGGCACGAGCGACAGCACGCTGCCACCGATCAGCGGACTGAGGCCAAACGACTCGGCGCCGCGCAGCTCCACCAGGTCAGGCGGGCGGGCGGCGTCGAAGAGTCGCAGCGAATGCGATCCGACGAGCGCGCCGCAGGCCCGGACCGCGCGCCGGTTGGCCGTGCGGGTGTGCAGCGGCGGCGACTCCAGCCAGCTCTTGAGCCGGTCGAACCCGCCCAGAGTCCCGGCGAGGCTCGCGAGCAGCGGATCGAGCGCATCGGCCAGGGCCGACAGCGCCGGCTCCTGCCCGCGCTCCAGAAGCGGCCCGATCAGCGCCGTCCGGGTTCGCTCGCCCAGCAGCTCGCGGCACCGGTCGGCCATGGGGGCGTCGGCGGCGATCAGGCAGAGCGGACCGCCGCCCACGGGCGTCGGCGGCGCCACCGAGAGCGCCGCCGCGACCATGCGTATGACGTTCTGCTGCGGCTCCTCGAACCGGGCGCTCGGCTCGTGCATGATGAGGAGCACGTCCAGCGGTCGCGTGAAGAGCGCCGAGACGGCCGCGGCGATCTGGACCGGCCGGCGTACCTCGTCGGTGCCCAGTGCAACGACCCCGGTGGGCGGCGCGCCGGCCACGGCCGCGAGCTGGTGCAGCTGCGCGGGCGCGGGCGGCTGTCCGGTTGTTACCAGCCCCCAGCGCAGGCCGCGCCCGGCCGTGCGCACGACCGCCAGCATGACATCGACGCCCCGGCGGTCCGTCGTCTCGGGCAGGATCGGTGTGCCGCTGCGCACGAGGCGGCGGCCCGTTACGCGCTCGATCCGCCCTAGCGCCTGGACCAGCGCCTCGGCGTGATCGTGTTCCGGCGCCACGCCCAGCGCCGTGCCCCGTGCCACGAAGCGCAGTCGACCACCCAGGCGCAGGTAGAGGCCGGCGACGAGATAGCCGGGCTCGACCCGCACCACCACGGCCGACTCGAACGTCGACACCCCCGCCTCGCTCATCACGGCGCCACCCCCGAACGCTGCGCTGGCCCGCCGGCGCTGAACGCGGGGAGCACCGGCTCATCCACCCAGAGCGGTTCCGGCAGCGCCCGATCGAGGCTGGGCGCCGGCTCGATCTGGGGGCGGAACGGCTCGCGCGCCGTGACCGGCAGATCGGTGCTCGAGCCGGCCAGCACGGCGTGCTCGAGATCCCAGGCGGTGGCGCCGCCGCCCGCCTGCGCGCTGACGGCGATGAAGTCGGCCGTGGGCAGCCGGTCGTCGAGTCCGCTCGGCTGCGGCCAGCTGGGCCGCTCGGCTGCGCCAAGCGGCTCGATCCCCAGCGCCGCGGTCGCCGCCCGCTCACCGGCGTCCCCGGCCAGGCGCCCGGTCCTGGGCGGTGAGTGCGGCTCGGTGAACGCCGCCAGACCCGAGGTCGGCGCGGGCGGCGCATTCAGCAGCTCGAGCAGGTCGAGGTCGGCCTCGCTCGGACCGGGCGTGGCCGCCGGGCCGCTGGACGACGCCAGCGG